>JAKBAV010000129.1 GCA_021826225.1 Pseudomonadota bacterium
TTCGTGATGCTCTCGCTGCTTGGCGCGGTGACGACGAAACTGCGGCTGCAGACCGGCATTCTGGTGCTGCCCTATCGTAATCCGTTCACCGTGGCGCGCGATGTGGCGACACTGGACAGGTTTTCCAACGGCCGCGTCACGGTCAGTGTGGGTGTGGGCTACCTCAAGGGGGAGTACAAGGCACTTGGCGTGGATTTCGAACAGCGCGCCGATCTCATGGATGAATATCTGCGGGCCATGCGCCTCGCCCTCACCGGCCAGGAATTCACCTTTGAGGGCACGGGGTACACGGCACTTGGCAACCGCATCCAGCCCGGGCCGGTGCAGCAGCCTGTGCCGCTTTATGTCGGCGGCAATGCCAAACGCGCCATCCGCCGCGCGGTCGAACTGGCCGATGCGTGGAACCCGTTCTTTACCGCGCCGGGGATCGACACGACCTCGCGCACCGCGACCATGACGGGCGTTGACGATTTGGCGGCGGGCATTACCTATATGCGGGAGTATTGCGAGAGCTTTGGCCGCGAGAAGATGCCGGAGGTCGTGCTCGGCAGTATTTTCGCGCCGGGCGAGACCCGCTCCACGCAGAAATATTTCGACCGCATCGGGCAGTATCAGGAACTGGGTGTGAGCGCCGCGGGCGTGTTGATCGAAGGCCGCACGCGGGCGGAATGGTGCGATAATGCACAGCGCCTGGGTGAGGATGTGATTTCTAAGTTGTAACAAAAAAAGCAGCCGCTTTTGGGAAAGCGGCTGCTTTTTTATGCCGGGACGCGCGGCTATTTCTTGATCGGCTTGAACTGCAACTGCATCATCATGCGCGCTTCCAGCCCCATATCGGGGAAGGTTGAAACATCCCAGGAATCGCGGCCGCCGATATCGTAATAGATCGCCGGCTCCGTGCCGCGATTCTGCATGTGGTGGGCATTGCGGTCGCCGGCCTTGAAGCCGGTGCAGTCGCCGGCGCGCAGCAGCTCCTCGCCGTCATCTGTCACCAGTGTCAGCTCGCCGGAGATCACGATCACCACCTCATCATTGGTCTTGTGCCAATGGCGCTGCGTTGACCAGCCGCCCGGTGGCAGCTCCACCCGGTTGACGCCGAATTGCATGAGACCGAATTGCTTGGTCAGCATCCAGGTTTTGCGGCCCTTGAGCGGCTCGTCATAGGGTGGCGGGTAGGAGCTTGCCCCGGTGCGTGCCGCGGCTTCGCTGATATCGGCTTTTTTCATGGTCCTGCTCCTAATGAATATGCGCCAGCGGGCGCGCCATGCTGCGGCTGACGCGTTGCCGGTAATCGCGCGGTGTCTCGCCCGTGGCGCGCCGGAAAGCCGCGGTGAAATTCGACGAGGCGGTGAAATCCATGGCCTGGGCAACGGATTTTATGTTCATTCCCGTCTCGATCAGTTTTTTCGCATGGTTCATGCGGTGTTCCAGCACGTAACTGCCAATCGCGCGGCCGCGGCTGACCCGGAAGGCGCGGGTGAGGTGGCGCACGGAAATATTGCACATGGCGGCAAGCTCGGTCACGGTGGGCGGGGTGATGTCGCTGGTCAGCCGCTCCTCGATCAGCCGCAGGCGCCAGGGGGAAAGTCCGCCGATCGCCTTTTCCTCGTCGATATTGAGAATATGGCGCGACAGCTCGATGGCCGCCTGCATCGCCATAAGCTCGATCATGGTCCGGGCGGCGAGGCCGGGGGCGCGTGCCTCCTCGCCGATGCGGAAGAGCAGGTTGCGAATATCATGGCTGACGATATCCAGGCAGGCCCGTAGCCGCTTATCCGTCCATTCCGGATTGCAATCGACCCATTTCGCCATAAGCTCGGGGTCGAAGTCAAAACTGATCGAATTCTGGTGCCGGCAATCGCTTTTGGCGTGGACGAGCTGTTGCGCCGGGAACAGAAACAGCTCGCCGATCGGCTCGAAGCGATGCGGCCCCCAATGCGCGGGAAAACAGGCCCGGGCATGGTCTGAGCGCGGCAGCAGCGAAAGCTCCAGATGGTGCAGCGGGGTTACCGCCATATTATCGATGGGGGCGGCCCAGCTTTGCCGTACGACCCGCACGCGGCCCATGGCCATGGGCAGCTCGGCATCGACATTGAACTCCGCAACGGAACCGCGTTCCATTGGCATGTTTCCCTCCACCTCCCGGTTTTTCAGCGGGCTGGGCTTGCTTGTTCGCGGCCTCAGTGTAGTGGCGGGCCAGGGCGGCGTAAATCGCCGCCCTGGCGTATGACGGCCATAATTATGAAATCAGGACTCAAGCGGCAGGCTGGCCGCCTATCCCGCATCGATCAGGCGTTTGACCCCCGCGAGGTAGTCGATATGCGCCTCGATATCGCGCGGCAGCCCCTTGTTCAGCGATTGCACCGTGCCGTGGGTGCCGCCGGCATCACGGAAGATCCTGATATCATCGGCGGTTTCCTGCTTGTCCTTGGCGAATATCGTCAGTAATTCGCGGCCGAAACCCGCCTCATCGCGGCCCAAAGCGGCCAGATGGTGCCGCACCCGGCCCCAGGCCTCGACTCCGCCGGCGCCGGATGCGGCGAAAATAAAGCCATCGCCGAGCTGCGCGCCGCGCGCGAAGGCGGGCTCGCTATGGCCGCCCAGCCAGAGCGGGATTTGCCGGCGCGGGCGGGGGTTGATGCCGGCGCGGTCGATACGGTCAAACCGGCCGTTGAAGGTGACGACAGGGCTGGTCCAGAGCTCGCGCAGCAGGCCGACCTGCTCCTCAAGCCGCTTGTTGCGGGTTTTGAAATCCTGGCCGAGCGCGTCATATTCCACGTAATTCCAGCCGATGCCCACGCCCAGGCGCAGCCGCTCACGCGAGAGCAGATCGACATCGGCGCTCTGTTGGGCGACCAGCGCGGTCTGGCGCTGCGGCAGGACGAGGACGCCGGTGACGAATTCGAGCGTCGGGCTCAGGGCGGCGGCAAAGCCGAACAGCACGAAGGGGTCGTGGAAACTGTCTTTTTCGGTATAGGGGCCGGAGAGCGGCGGTTCGCGTCCCTCATGCGGGGCCTTCACCACATGGTCATAGGCCATCATATGGGTGAAGCCGAGCTCATCGGCGGCTTTCACGAATTTACGCACATCATCCGGATTGCCCGCCATTTCCGTCTGCGGGTAGGCCACACCGATTCTCATTCCTGCTTCCTCCTGAAACTTGCGGGTTTGGGTGCCTGAACGCGGGGAAGCCTGGCCTAGGGTTTCACCCTGCGCATCGTCATCGACAGCCTGAACCGCGCGGCTGGGTGAATGTTTACCGTGACCTGAACGATCCGCCCATCTGCCGCCGTATAGATGCGCCGCACCTCGAGTGCCGCCGTGCCCTCATCGACCTGGTATCGCGCCGCCTGCTCGGCTGTGATCAGCACGGCGGTGACCTCCTGCCGCACCTCGCCGATGCTGAGCGCGAACAGATCCTCGATGAGCGGAAAGATAGGCCCGGCATGGCGCGGCAGCAGCCGGCCGACGGCGGCGAATTCGCGGTTGATGTAATATTCCGTCCAGCAGACTGGCGCTTCCATGCCCTCGGCATGGCGAAAACCGCGAATCGCCAGCCATTCATCACCCGCTTGCAAGTCGAGCCGTGCGGCGAGCGGGTCATCGAGCGTGACCATCTTCATCATCTCGATCTCGAAGCGCGTATTGGTGGTGAAGGTCAGCAGGTCGTTGATCGACATGGCATGCAGCACATAAAGGTCCGGCGCGGCGGCGGGCACCACCACCGTGCCGGCGCCCTGGCGCGACATGATGAGCCCATCATCGCGCAACTGGCGCAGCGCCTCGCGGATGGTGAAGCGGCTCACGGCGAAGCGGGCGCATAGCTCATGCTCGGTCGGCAATTGGGCGCCCACGGGGTGCAGCCCGCCGAGGATTTCCTCCTTCAGCGTCGCCGCGACGCGCAGATAAAGCGGCTGCCCGGCCGCCTTGCGGGCAACCCCGTCCGGGCCTGGTGGGCGGGCGCTTATGTCGCTCTTATGGTCCATGGCGTTTTGCGGTGTCTTTCCTCAGGGCAGGCCAATTCAAGCCGCGCCGCATGATTTGTCCATAGCACGTATTTTAGCAATCGCGTGGCTGGGGGCAATATTTGTCGCGGGTGCGATATTCCGTCTTGGCCGCTGGCTGCGGAAATGGCCGAAATCCAGCCCATGGGCAGCCCGGCTCGGCTTGCTCCCGGACCTGGTTATGTTATATGTACGGACATGTTCAAGGGGTAGCGGCACGCCCGAGCCCGCGCGGCCGGCCATGGTGGGCAAGTTTCCGCTGACAGCCGGACATGTTATTGCCCATAACCATGCCGCGCGGCTGAAACACGCGGCGCCAGAATATTAAGGAGGGGATCATGGATCAACCTGTAGACATCACGCAGGACGTTGTGGTGCAACCGCTCACCGTGCCCGTGGAGGCGTATATCTCGCCGGAATATGCCCGTGCCGAGAAGGAAAAACTCTGGATGAAGGTCTGGCAGGTTGCCGGCCGGCTGGAGGATTTGCCCAATGTGGGTGACTACATCACCTATGAGATCGCGGATCAGTCGATCCTGATTGTCCGCACCGAGCCCGAGACGGTTAAAGCCTTTTATAATGTGTGCATGCATCGCGGCCGCCGCCTGGTGGATAAGGCGCCGGGTGCAAAAATGGCCTGCGGCCATGCCACGCAGTTTCGCTGCGGCTTCCATGGCTGGCGCTGGAATACCAAGGGCGAGAATGTCTTCGTCATGGAAAAAGGCGAGTGGCAGGGCGCGCTGACGGATGAAAACCTGCATCTGCGCGATGTTAAATCCGGCACCTGGGGCGGCTGGGTCTGGGTTAATCTCGACCCTGATGCCGCGCCGCTGATGGATTATCTGGAGCCGATGGCGGGCATGCTGGCGCCGTATCAGCTGGAGAACATGCGCTACCGCTGGCGCCGCTGGCTGATCGCCGATTGCAACTGGAAGGTTGCCATGGAGGCGTTCTGCGAGATTTATCACCTGCCGGCCACGCACCCTGAGTTCATGGTGTTCGGTTCGTATAACAGCTGGTCCCGGGCGCAGGGCATCCACAGCAATATTGGGTATCATGCGCCCAAGGGGCTGGAGGAGAGCAA
>JAKBAV010000130.1 GCA_021826225.1 Pseudomonadota bacterium
TCCAGGAATTCGTGTACACGCATTCGAGGAATTTCGCGGCATCCGGGCCCTGAATATCGATTTTGCCGAGCGTGGTGACATCGCATAGGCCAACAGCCTGGCGCACGGTATTCACCTCGCGCTGGGCAGCGGCCAGCCAGTCCTCCCCGGGGCGCGGGTAATATTGCGCGCGCCGCCAGAGTCCCGTTTCGGTGAAGACGGCACCTTGGGATTCCGCAAACTCATGGGTCGGCGTCAGGCGCGCCGGCTTGAAGCTTGTGCCCTTATGCGCGCCGGCCAGCGCGCCGAGCGAGACCGGGCTGTAAGGCGGGCGGAACCGCGTGGTCCCGGTTTGCGGAATGGCTCTGCCCTGGGCCTCGGCGAGAATGGCGAGGGCGTTGACATTGGCGGTCTTGCCCTGGTCCGTCGCCATGCCGAGCGTGGTATAACGCTTCACATGCTCGACCGAGGAAAACCCCTCCTGATTGGCGAGCTGGATATCCTTCACCGTCACATCATTCTGCAAATCCACGAAGCATTTCGCCGGGTTCACGCCGGAATGCCAATGCGGCACGATGTTGCGGTTAATCCCCTGCCCCGCCGCCTTGCCGATAATGCTGCTCCCCGGCGGCAGCGTACCGGCGGTAAAGGCGGCGATGCCGGGATTCCACAGCGGCCTGGCATCGAACTGCGCGGTGAGCGCGATGTTGGGATTATAGCCGCCGGAGCTGGCGATGACATCGCAGCCCAGATGCAAAACCGTGCCGTTATGCAGCCGGATTTTTGCCCCCTCCACCGCCTGGCGCCCCGTCGCGGCGAGGATGGTGGCGCCGGCGAAAACCGGCACATTGGCGGCACGGGCGTAATGATGCACGGCCTCGCTGCTGCCCGGCCTGGTATCGGCGACGCCGGCCATGCCGATGTCATGCGCAGCGAGCAGCGGGATCAACGCGGCGGCGTCATCATTATTGAGCGCGAGCAGAATATTGCCGCCCGGGGTAACACCATAGCGGGTAACATAGCTGGCCACGGCACCGGCCAGCATCACCCCGGGCCGGTCGTTATCGGCAAAAACCAGCGGGCGCTCCAGCGCGCCGGTGGCGATGATGCTCCTGCCGGCGATGATGCGGACGAGACGCTGGCGTGGATGATGCTCCGTCCGCTTTGGCAGCTGCGTGAGGGCGGCATAGGTAGCGCCATCATAAATCGCGAAAACCGTCGTGCGTGGCAGAAAGCTTACGTTATCAGGCAATACCGGCGGGGCGAGGCTGGCATTCTCGTCGCACAAAATCACCGCGCCGCCCTGGGCCGCCGCTTCACACGCCGCGGCAATGCCATCGGCGCCGCCGCCAATCACCAGCACATCGCAGAACTCGGTGGTTTTCTCGTAAGCATCCGGGTCCGGCAGGCCGGCATTGCGGCCCAGACCAGCGGCGCGGCGGATGAGCGGCTCGTACAGCCTCTCCCAGAACTTCGCAGGCCACATGAAGGTTTTATAATAGAACCCGGCCGCGAGAAACGGCGAGAACAGGCTGTTGATGGCGAGCAGATCGTATCTCAGCGAGGGAAAGCGATTCTGGCTATGCGCCGTCAACCCCTCGAAAATCTCGATCATCGTGGCGCGGCTATTGGGCTCGCGATACGCGCCCAGCCCAAGCTCGACCAGCGCGTTCGGCTCCTCGGACCCGGCGGAAAAAATCCCGCGCGGGCGATGGTACTTAAAGCTGCGGCCGATAAGTTTCACACCATTGGCGAGCAAGGCCGAGGCCAGCGTGTCGCCGCCATGGCCGGTATAATATCTGCCGTCGAAACTGAAGGTGACGAGGCTGGCGCGGTCGATCAGACCCCCCGTGGCGAGGCGATAGCCGGTCATGGCAGGTCCACGCTGAGGATTTCATGGCTCGAGACATTCCGCGTGACAATGAGCCAGGCATGGCAGCCGGCGCTGTGGTACCAGTATTCACGCCGTGGCCCGGCCGCATTTTCGCGCATGTACACGTAGTCTATCCAGTTCTGCGTCGGCGCCGCACCGCCATCGCGCGGACGGCTCAACGCGGCATCCCGCGTATAGATAAATTCGTCCAGGCCGCGCGGGCCGCAATGGGGGCAGTTCATCCGCATCAGTGCAAATTCGGCTGGGCACCGGCGCCCTTTTCGTCGATGAGCCTGCCCGCCGCGAAACGGTCGAGCCGGTAGGCGCAAGCCACGGGGTGAGGCTCCTCGCGCGCCATGAGATGCGCGAAGCAATAGCCGGAGGCGGGCGTGGCCTTGAAGCCGCCATAGCACCAGCCGCCATTGAAAAAGAGATTCCGCACCGGGGTTTTATCGATGATCGGCGAGCCATCCATCGTCATGTCCATGATGCCGCCCCAGCTCCGCAACAGCCGCGCCCGCCCCAGCATCGGCATCAGCGCGATACCGCCCTCGCACACATCCTCCAAGGTGGGCAGGTTGCCGCGCGCGGCGTAGGAATTATAGCCCTCAATATCGCCGCCGAACACCAGCCCGCCTTTATCCGATTGTGAAATATAAAAATGCCCGGCGCCGAAGGTGACGACGGTATCGATCAGCGGTTTTAATCCTTCCGAAACGAAAGCCTGCAGCGCATGGCTCTCGATGGGCAGGCGCAGTCCGGCCATGGCGGCGACCAGCGATGACGCCCCGGCAACCGCAATGCCAACCTTACCCGCGCCGATGGCACCGCGCGTGGTCTGCACGCCCTTGACCACGCCGTTTGCGATATCGATGCCGGTGACCTCGCAGTTTTCGATGATATCAACCCCGCGCGCATCCGCCGCACGGGCATAGCCCCAGGCCACCGCATCATGCCGCGCGGTGCCGGCGCGGCGCTGCACCAGCGCGCCGTGGACGGGGAAACGGGCATTATCATAATCCAGATACGGGATTTCGCGGCGTAACGCGGCGCGGTCCAGCAGCTCGGCATCGACACCATGCAGCCGCATGGCATTGCCGCGCCGGGCAAAGGCGTCGCGCTGCGCGTCGTTATGGTAGATGTTGAAAATACCGCGCTGGCTGACCATCGCATTATAGTTGATATCCTGCTCCAGCCCCTCCCAGAGCTTCATCGAAAACTCATAGAACGGGATATTGCCGGGCAGGCCGTAATTGGAGCGGATGATGGTGGTGTTGCGCCCGATGCTGCCATTGCCGAGCCAGCCCTTCTCCAGCACCGCGATCCGTCCCACAGAGTGATTTTTGGCGAGGTAATAAGCCGTCGCGAGCCCGCCGCCGCCGCCGCCGATGATCACCACATCGTAATGCGGCGCCGGTTCAGCCTTGCGCCAGGCCGGAGTCCAGCCCGTATGGCCGCGCAGCGCCTGGGTGATGACGGAGAGGGCGGAGTAGCGCATCGGGCTCCTAAAAAGTTCCTGTCAGTTATATAGAGTGATGCACAAGAATTTTTCTCCTGTCAAACCCTCTGTTTCCGCGCCCGAATCGGAAACGCCGCCAGAATATTGAAATCCGCCGCGGTATGGTGGAGAAAAGGCGCAAAAGGAAACCATGACATGAAATTGCTCCACCCATGCCTGCTGGCCCTGACCCTGGCCCTGACCGCCTGCAATGCCAATGGCCACCGCGCTCAAGGCGACTTCAACGCGGCCGGCGATAATCTCGGCCAGGGCCATGTCAGCAGCGGCTTCAACGATATCGGCAAGGGCTTCAGCGACGGCGCCAATGCCACGGGTGAGGCCATTGTGCACACAGCCCATGTCGTCGGCACCGGGCTCCAACAATAGGCTGACTCAAACAATAGGCCGCCGCGAAAGCGTATTCATATCTCCAGCAACCCTGGCTGAAATTCCAGCGCCGCCGCGCCCTCATGGCTGATATAGCCGCGCGGCGCGGAGACCACGCGAATGCCTTCCAGCATGCTGTCATGCCGGTGGTGGGTATGGCCGTGGATCCAGGCATCGGGCATGGCGGCTGAAAAATCCGGCAGCACGTCAGAGGCGTAGCATGGCGCGATAAGCCCGGTGCGGCGGCCAAGCACGGCGGCATGCGGGGCGTGATGGGTGACGACCAGGATTTTTCCGTCCGGCTCCTCCCGCCGCAGCCGCGCCACCTCCTGCCGCAGCCACGCACGGGAGCGTTCATGCCGCGCCAGAGCGTTTTCGGGACGGAAAAAACTATTAACGCGGCGGATCAGCCTATGGTCGTTCATATGGCGCGCGGCGAAAGCCATGGCAGCACCGGCGTCATCATTCAGGCGGTAATCCGTCCACAGGGTACAGCCGAGAACATGCAGGCGCTGCCCGGCGATATCGTAACTGGCAAGGCTGTTTTCCAGGAAGGTCACGCGCCCCGCGCCATGGCTGCCAGTGGCGCGCAGAGCGGGCTCCAGCAGGTCCATATGCTGGTGGTAATATTCGTGATTACCAGCGACATAAACAACAGGCGCCGCGAAATACTCCGCCAGCTGCCCCGCGTATACGGCGCCGCGCAGGCCGATATGAATATCCCCGGCCAACACCACGAGGTCGATATCGCGCTCCACCCCCATCAGCAGCGGGCCGCGCAAAGGGTGCTTGCGCGCATCCCGGTGGCGCGCGACGAAATCCTGCCAGCCGGGCATTGAAAGCCGCCAGCGTTCCATCTCGATATGCAGATCGCTCATATACAGAATGCGGATCATCGGTATGATCTGGCCGCCAGAACCGCGCTGAGAAGAGCAAAAAATGCCGTCAGCGCCTGAAACATGCGTAATCTGGTGAATACCGCGCGGGCAGCCTCCGGCCGCGCATCATCCTGTCCGGCCAGCCCGGCCTGCAGGGCGCAGGCGAGCGCCCCGGCATCGGCAAAGCGCTCCTCCGGCTTGGCGGCCAAGGCACGGTGCAGCGCCTGGCCGAGCCATGGCGGCAGATCGGGGCGCATCCGGGCCAGCGGCGCGCGTTCACGCTGGCCGAAGGGAAATGGCCCGCCCGAGAACATGCGGTAAATGGTAACGCCCAGCGCATAAACCTCGGAGCGTGCCGAGGCCGGGTTGCCGCCGAGCAGTTCGGGCGCCATGTAGCGGATCGTGCCGCCGGGCTTGGTCGCATCCGCGGCATCGATGCCCGGCAGATAGGCAAGGCCGAGATC
>JAKBAV010000131.1 GCA_021826225.1 Pseudomonadota bacterium
ATCTAAGTTTTCCTGACGCGGATTGCCGGAGCGGGCAACGATTTTTCCTGTCATTTCAGCCGCTTAACTCTGCCAACCTCTCAGGCGCCGGAGCGCCGCTGCAAAATTTTCTCTGGGGCGCAGTTTTGCCCGGAGACGCGATTGTTGCAAGAGGCGCGGGTACGCGGCCGGGAAGGCGGCTAAGAGGGGATGTGAGCTGGCCTTGGGGTCAGTGCATCGGGCGAGGCGCGCCCGAGCTGGTGCTCCGGCTCCTCTGCCGGGCGCGCCCGGCTTCAGATTTCGGTGGTTTTCTGCCGGTTTAGCCTGGCGGGATGGGTGGCGTCGTGGATTTCCTTGAGTTTGGCGATGCTGACCTGGGCGTAGATCTGGGTGGTGGTCAGCTTCTCATGGCCGAGCAGAACCTGGATGAAGCGGATATCGGCGCCGTTTTCCAGCATGTGGGTGGCGCAGGCATGGCGGAACAGATGGCAGGCGCCTGGTTGATGGATGCCGGCGGCGTGCAGATGGCGTTTCACCAGATCGCCGAGCCGGCCAGGCTGGAACGCCGCCCCGTCATCATCGAGGAACAGGGTCTGGCCGTCATGCCCGGCGGCCAGCAGCGGCCGCACCTCGTCACGGTATTTTGCCACCCAGGCACAGGCCCGCGCCCCGATCGGCAGCAGCCGGTCCTTTGCCCCCTTGCCCAGCCGGACCATCAGCGCGCCGCGCTCGGTATCGACCTCATGCAGTTTTAAGCCCACCACCTCCATGCGGCGGATGCCGGTGGAGTACAGGGTTTCTAGAATCGCCCGCGCCCTGATCCCCTCATGCGTGGCGGGGTCGGCCTGGCTCAGCACCGATTCGATCTCCGCCACGGTGAGCAGCCCTTTCGGCAAGGCTTTGGGCTTACGCGGCAGATCCAGATCAGCCGCCGGATTATAGAGCAGATGGTTTTGCCGGGTCAGCCATTTGAACCAGGCTTGCAGCGGCAACAGCATGTTGAGCTGCGAACTGACACCGAGCGGCTGGCCGTTATGCTTGCGGTAATGATAGACCGCGCGCTGGTAGCGTTCCAGAATCGGCCTTGTGATGTCCTGCGGCCGGGCCAGCCCGCGCTCGCCGCACCATAATATAAAGCGTGCGATGGCAAAGCGCTGTTGTTCGATCGTCCGCGCCGAGTAGCCGGTCACCGCCTCCCATTCATGGAACGCGGCTTGGTAAGCGGTCAGTAGATTTTGCGCGGGCGGGGCAGCGGCGGTTTGCCCCCGGCCTTCGAGGGACGGGGCATCGGTTCACGCCGAGGCGGCTAAGGGAAGAATGGCCGTTTGCTTGTACGATCCGGCATGGCCGTTCACCTTCAGGGGATGCGATTCCGGTGCCGGTTCCGGGGAGTCGCCAAAATTCTTTGCAGGCTCTGGCTTTGCGGGCGATTTGGCAACCCGCGAAGGGGCCGCTTCTGCCCCGCCATGACCCCGCGATGGCCCCGCCAACTCAGGCGATTCCCCCCGCGAACTTGCCGTCATAGGCGCGGAACAAAGAGAGTCCACCCCGATCAGCCCCGGCAGATGCGGCGCACCCGCCGCGATGTCGCCGTCAAACAGCAGCTCATATTCAAAACTCTGGCCCCGGCTGCCGCGATGGGTCAGCAAAAACTCCAGAGCGGCCAAACGGTCCAGATGCAACCGGCATTGCGTGTCCGCCAGCCCCGCCCGCCTGCGGATGTCAGCTCGGCTGAACCGTACATCGCCGGGGCGGATCGCCTTGGCCCTGGCCGTTTCCTGTACATGAGCAGCAATCACCGCCAGCATCCGGCGGGTCTGCGGCGGCAACTCGTCGAGGCTGCGGCCCAGCACCTCATGCGCCAGCCGGTTTGCCATTTCGATATCGGCCAGCGTGGTCTCGACATACTCCACCACCCGGCCCGCGACCACGGCGCTACGGACCGGCCGCTGATGCTGGTGCAGCAGCGTAATCGCGTCGATCAGCGTCAGATATTTTTCATGGTCGCGCCGCGTCCGGGTGCGGTCATCCAAAAAAGTGAGCCGGTCGGCGAACGGGTTCACCACCGCCAGCGGGCGCAGCAGCCGCTGCGCGTTGCGGTGCAGATCGAGAATCGCCTGCTTCTCATGCCGGCGCACCAGCCCGGCCAAAGTGCGCTTTTGCCGTTGCAACCGGTGAATGGCGCGGGTCTGTTCGCGGTCCTCATCCACCGCCAGCACCAGGCAGCGATTCATCAGCTCCTCGTCAATATCAATCGCGGTCGTCGTCATCATCAGCATCACCGGCCCCTCGACGCGGTATTCCTGCGTCACCAGATTGCCGGTCTTGGGATCGCTCCCCGTGCTGGCGATGGTCAGCTCGCCCTCGGACTGCAAAAGTTTGAGCGCGTAGCTGGCCCGCGCCGCGCCTTCCTCCTCGGCCAGTGCCAGAATCCGGTGTTTCAGGCTGATCTCGCCCATATAAAACAGGCTCTGCCCGGTCATGGCGCTGTACTGCACCCGCTCCTCCGGCGGCACGAAGGCCAGTACCGCTTCCATCAACGCCGACTTGCCCGCCGCGCTCGATGACTGGATGACCACGGCCAAGGGGGCAGACAATTTGCGCGAGACCGAAGCCAGATAGCCAACCAGCTTGTTCGTCGCCTCCCCGGCAATGCCGCAGGCATCAAAATCCGCCAGTATCCGCTCCAGCAAATTCTCGCCTTTCAGCAAAGCGAGCGCGACCTGCCTGGCCTCATCATCCATCGTCACGGCCTCGGCCAGCTTCGGGGCCAAGGCCTTCTTGATGGCCTCGTCCTGCAGCTCTTCAAGTTTCAGCAACACCCGGCCAAGGTCGGCTTTCAGCACATCTTCCGGCACCTGCAGCTCAAGCGCCGCCTGGGTCAAAAAACTTGTCCGCGCGCGGGCATTGTACAGATCGAGCGCATCGACATGGAACGAAGCCCCGCACGAGGCCAGCAGATTCACTTTCAGCACGTCATGCGCCAGGTTGCGCGCCAGCCCGCGCACCCGCCAGCGCCGGTCGCCAAAACTCAGCACCGTCTCCGTCTCGCTCACCTCGGCCGGGATATCTTGCGCCGGTGCCGGGATACGCGCCGCCGGTAAGGGAGGTGCGGGAGGCGGGGGCAAAGTTGGCTCCGCTTCGGGTGTTTTCTCCTCCTTAGCGGCTAAGGGAGGGATGGGGCTTGGTTGGGGGTTGATCGGCGCCGGACCGGTTGTTTCCGTTGAGGATGGTGGCGGGTCGGGGAACAAAACATCGCGCGGCGCGCTGGTGGTGGCGGGCGCCTGGCCTTGCCCGAGCCACACCGCCTTGCGGATCAGCACCCCCAGCGATTTTGCCGCCGGCGTCACCTTCAACGCATATTCCGCCGCATCCATCCCTTTTGGGAATTCGACCCGGTAGGAGCAAAAACCTTCTTTCCTTAGCCGCTCGCTTACCTCACCAACACCCCGCTCGCCGGCCTCATCCCGGTCGAAGGCGATCAACACGCGGAGAATCCCGGCGCCGCGGAACGCCGCTAGATGATCCTCGGTCAAACCGCCCGTGCCATAGCAGGCCGTGACATTACGGAACCCAGCACACCAGAACGCCATCTCGTCGATCAACGATTCAGTGAGGATGATTTCTTCGCCGGCCCCCGCGATGCCGTCCAGATTCCACACGCCCCGATGCGGACCGGGCAGATACAAATGCTTCGGGGTGCCGGGGCGCAGATCGTCGCGCAATTTGCGGCCATACAACTCGGTCACATTGCCGCCCGCATCGAGAATCGGCGCCACCAACGAGCCGTTAAAATGCTCGTGCCCGCTCTCCCGGTAAATCCCGATCCGCTCCAGCCGGGCGCGCATTTCCGCACCCGCCTTGCGGGTCTTCTCCGGCAGGCGCAGCCCCAAGGTCCGGTTCGCGTAGCCCAGCCGGAATTTTTCAATCAACTCGCCATGCACCAGGCCACGCGTTTGCAAATAGGCCAGCGCCTCCGGGCTTTGCTTCAAGGTTTCATGGTAATAATCCACCACCTGGTTCAACAGCGCCTGGTCGTCGGCATCGAACGAGACCGGCGGCGGCAAGCTCCGCATTGTCGTCCGCTTCACCGCCGAATCCGTAACAGAGGGCAGGCCCTCGCGCAAAAGCTCGACCGCGTGCCTGAAGCTGACCCCGTTGCGCTTCATCACCCAGTCCACCGGCCCGCCAGCCGCCCCGCAGCCAAAGCAATGGAACAGGTTTTTCTCCGGCGTCACCACCAGCGAGGCCGTGTCCTCCGCATGGAACGGGCAGCACGCCACCCAGTCCTTGCCCCGGCGCGCCAGCTTGATCCCGGCATCCTCGACCAGCCGCACCAGCGACACTTCCGCCTTCAGCCGCTCCAATTCCAATGCCGGGATACGGGCCATGAGCGATATCTCCTTCAAAACACGTCAATAGACAATTAAGTCTATTTATGGTTATCCTTATAAGTGAAGATTCGCAAGCCGTTTTCAAAGGGGGTGTACGATGATTGCCATCCATAACGGAACGGCGAGGCTGGATATGACGATGTTTGCTGAGCGGCTGCAGAGCGCCCGCAAGGAGCGCAAGATTACCCAAACGCGGCTGGCTGACATGCTCAGTGTCAACCCAAGGGTCTATAATCGGTGGGAACGCGGCACGGCGGTGCCCCAACTCGATACCATCATCAAAATTGCCGATATTCTCGGCGTCTCCCTCGATGCCCTGGTTGGACGCGAGAACAACACGCACCAGCCGGTCATCCATAATCTCAAGCTACACGCCATGCTTAACGAGATCGACGCATTGCCCGATGAGGATCAAAAGGCTTTGGTGATCCTGATGGATAGCCTGATCAAGCGTTCAAAAATCAACCGGCTGCTCGCCGCTTAACTGCCTTCATCATCTGAGGATCAACCATGCCGAACATCCAACCCCTGCTCGAAAAAATTCAGGCCCTGCCCATGGAGCGGATCGCCGAGATCGAGGATTTTGTCGAATTCATCGCCGCCCGTGAACAGGAGCGCTCACTCACCCGCGCCGCCGGCGCCGTGAGCGCCCCCGCCTTCGCCGCGATCTGGAACAACCCGGAAG
>JAKBAV010000132.1 GCA_021826225.1 Pseudomonadota bacterium
AGTTCGTCGCCGCCGCCCTCGATCGCCGCGCGGAGTTTTTGTTCCATGGCGCGGTCGGGTGTCATGTCGAGTAATATGCTGCCCGTATCGCGGATCAGCCCGACCGCCCAGCTCGCGATCACGAAGGCGCCGATGATGCCGGCGAGCGGGTCCATCCACAGCCAGCCGAACAGCTTGGCCAGGACGAGCCCGATGATCACCGCCACCGAGACCGCCGCATCGGCCATAACATGCACGATGGCGGCCCGCATGTTATTGTCCCGCCCGGTCTGCGCCCCGGCATGTTCATGCTCCTCGAACAGCACGGCCACGCTCTCAGCGCCACCTCCCCCATCAAGCCGCAATGTCGCGGTAAAGGCGTGCGGCTCGGGGATTTCGTCCTGCGATTCCAGATACGTGCCTTGATCGGTCATGCGGAATACCTGCCGCGTGCCATCAGGGCGCAGCGTCTCTATCTCGACTGTGGCGGCCTCCGGCAGGGTCGCGGTGTCGGCGTAGAGCCGGAAGCGCGGCGGCACGCCATCCTCGAACACGTCCAGGCGGAGCGTGCCGGAGGCGGTCTCCACCGGCTTGCTCTCGTCATGCTCGTGCGCCGCCGGGCCGTGCTCGTGCCCATGGTCATGCCCATGCGAATGCCCATGGTCGCCGCCGCCGCTCAGTAGCCAGGCGCTCGCCACGTTCACCACGAGGCCAAGGCAGGCAATAGGTATCGCCTCGGCGAAATGGATCGGCACGGGTGCGAAAAGCCGGCTGACGGCCTCGTAGAGGATCAGCAGCGAGATCATCGCCAGAATGATGGCGGAGGAAAATCCGGCGAGATCGCCAAGCTTGCCCGTACCGAAGGAAAAGCGCGGATCGTTGGCGTGCTTGCGGGCAAAAGTGTAGGCAATGGCGGCCAGCAGCAAGGCGCCGGCATGGGTGCTCATATGCAGCCCATCCGCCACCAGCGCGATGGAGCCGAACCACAGCCCGCCGCCGATTTCGAGCACCATCATGGCGCTACACAGCCAGATCACCTTCCAGGTGCGGCTCTCGCTGCGGGCATGCTCAGCGCCGAGATATACGTGCTGATGGTTGTTATCACTCATGACGGCCTCACTTCAGATAGCTGCGGACGACATCGAGCAATTGCTCGATGGCATCACTGTTCAGGGCTTTGGGGTAAATCTCCGCATCGACGAGATGCGTGCGCACATGGTCTTCCACGACCTCCGCCATGAGCCCGGCCATGGCGCCGCGCGCCGCGGCTATAAGGTGCATGACAGGCTCGCACCCCGCCTCCCCCTCCAGCGCACGCTCAATGGCCTCCACCTGGCCCTTGATGCGCCGCACCCGGGCGAGAAGCTTTTTTTTATCCGCTATGGTGTGGCCCATGCCGTGATTATAGTATAGGGGGGGTACCTATACAAGGGGCTGGCGTAAGTTACAGCTCCGCATCATGCGCCTCGGCCATCTTGTCGAACGCCTCGCGAATTTCGGGCTGCTTGAGGGCATCGGCGTAGATTTTTCCAAAAGAGATTTTGCCGGCCGGTCCCCAGCTTGCCGGGTCCCACAAGGCCGCTCTGCGGGCCGAACGCACGCAATGGAACGCTGCCCGGTCTATCGCCACCCGGATGACCAGAAGTGCGGGCTCGCCGCGAGCCGGAAGCCGGGCGCACAGCTCCGGGTCATCATGCAAGGTGGCGCGGCCGGAAATGCGCAGCACTTCGTCAGTGGCCGGCACGAACATGGCAAGCCCGACCCGTGCATCGCCCAGTATATTGCCCAGGCTCAGAGCCAGCTGGTTGCCTTTGCGCTCGGGGATGAGGATGGTTTTCGCATCGAGAACCTCGACAAAGCCCGGCGCATCGCCCTTCTGGCTCACCTCAACGCCCCAGGTCCCAAGCGTGCCAAGTACCAGAAACGGGCTGCGGCGAATGAAGGCAATGCCCTGATCGCATAAATCCTCCCGCAATTTGGCCCCGGCGCGCGGCCCCGGATCGGGAATGAGGTGTCGTAAACCCTCCATCGTCATGATCTGCGCCATTTGACGGGCCCCCGGCTTTTCCCTTGCCGGCTTGTTCCAGCAGGACTTGCATAAACCTACATTATTACGGTTCTATTCAGCAAGAATTAAACATCCACGGCGTCGCGGTGCAGATAGCGCTTCACCTTACCCTTGTTCCGCCCCTATGCTGGCGCCAATGTCCGAGACAATAACGCCTGCTTTGCCCCCCGCAATCCCCGCGGCCACGCTTATCATCTATGATGAAACCGCGCCCGGCCCGCCTGTTCATCTGATGATCGAGCGTAGCGCCGCCATGGCCTTCATGCCCGGCGCGCTGGTGTTTCCGGGCGGACGGCTCGACCCTGGGGATCACGCCATTGCCGCCTCGCCGCTCGCCGCCGGCGTGCCGGAGGATGCGATGGATGCCGCCGCCAGGGTCGCCGCCATCCGTGAGACGCTGGAGGAGGTTGGCATCGCCATCGGCATCCGCCCTGCCCCGGATGCAGCCATCATCACCACCTGGCGCGCGGCGCTGAAGGGTAAGGCCGATTTCGCCATGCTGCTGCGCCTGGCCGGTTGCACGCTGGACCTGGGCGGGCTTGTGCCCTTCGCCCATTGGCTGCCCAAGCTTCCGGCGCCCCGGCGGTTCGAGACGCGCTTCTACCTGGCCCGGCGCGAGAGCGATGCCATGGCCGTGCATGATGAGGATGAGGCGGCGCGGCATATCTGGCTCAGCGCCGCGCAGGCGCTGGAGGATGGCGCGCAGGGGCGCCATACGTTGATGTTCCCGACCATGGCCAATCTCGCGCGGCTCGCGGCGTATCCGAGTTTCGCCGCGGCCAGCGCCCATGCGGCGCAAACCCCGGCGCGCATCATCTCTCCCCGGATGCATGAGGAGAACGGGACGAAAATCCTGCGTATTCCGGAGGGTTGCGGCTACCCCCTCACCTCGCTGGTGCTGCGCCGGGATGCTTAACCGCCCCGCCAATCCGTGCCCGCCGGGGGCTCGCGCCCGCAGCTTCGCGCAGGTTGGCCGCCATGGTGCTGCGTGCAAGGCTTTCAATGCGCCCCCCTTCCCCCGGGGGGATTTGCGTGAGATAGGCAGGTTTTAATGGCATCATTAAAACATCTGCTCGGGATCGAGGGTTTGAACCCGGTCACCGCGACCAACCTGCTCGATCTGGCTGAGAGCTATGTGCTGCTCAACCGCTCCGGCAAAACCCAACGCGACAGCTTGCGCGGCCGCACGCTGATCAACTTGTTCTTCGAGGACAGCACCCGCACCCGCACGAGCTTCGAGCTGGCCGGGCGGCGGCTTGGGGCCGATGTGGTGAACATGTCCGTCGCCACCTCCTCGGTGACCAAGGGCGAGACCCTGCTGGATACGGCGGCGACGCTGAACGCCATGAACTGCGACCTGCTGGTGGTGCGCCATAACCGCTCCGGCGCGCCCGCCTTGCTCGCCCAGAAGGTCGAAGCCGCCGTGATCAATGCCGGGGATGGCACGCATGAGCATCCCACCCAGGCGCTGCTCGATGCGTTGACCATGCGCCGCCATAAGGGCCGGATTTCCGGCCTCACCGTGGCCATATGCGGCGATATCGCGCATTCCCGCGTCGCCCGGAGCAATATCCTGCTCCTCACCATGATGGGCAATTTCGTGCGGCTCGTAGCCCCCCCTACCCTGCTGCCCGGCGGCATCGGGATTTCCGGCGTGGAGGTTTTCCACTCCATGGAGGAAGGGTTGCAAGGCGCCGACATCGTGATGGCGCTGCGGCTGCAGAAGGAGCGCATGTCGGGCGGCATGGTGCCCTCCTCCCGCGAGTTTTTCACCTATTACGGGCTGGACCGTAAAAAACTGGCCTATGCCAAGCCCGATGCGCTGGTGATGCATCCAGGCCCGATGAACCGGGGCGTCGAAATCGACAGCGACATCGCCGATGACGCCGCCCGCTCGCTGATCAAGGAGCAGGTCGAGATGGGGGTTGCCGTCCGCATGGCGGTGCTCGACACGCTGGCGCGCGGGTGAGAGAATGACCACATTATTTCGCAATATCAAATATCTGGATGAATCCGCTCAATCTCTTATAGAGGGTGAGCTGCTGGTGCGGGATGGCGTGATCGCCGATTTCGGGCAGAATCTGGGACGGCCGGATGGCGCGGACATCATCATGGCCGAGGGCGCGGTGCTGTGCCCTGGCCTCGTGGATATGCGGGCCAGCCTGGGTGAGCCGGGCTATGAATACCGTGAGACCATTCTATCCGCCGCAGAGGCCGCGGCGGCGGGCGGGATCACCAGCATCGCCGTGTTGCCCGATGCGGTGCCGCCCATCGATGATCCGGCGCTGGTGCATCTGATCATCGCGCGCGGGCTGGAGACCGGCTCGGTGACTCTGCTGCCCTATGCCGCCGCGACGCGCGGGCTGCTTGGTGAGGAACTGGCCGAATATGGTCTGCTCAAGGCGGCCGGCGCCGTCGCCTTCACCGATGGAACCAGGACCATCGCCTCCTCGCGGCTGATGCGCCTCGCGCTTTCCTATGCTTCGGGCTTTGGCAGCCGCATCGTGCAGCATCCCGAGGATTTCGAGCTGGCCCGTGGCGGTGCGGCGACCGCCGGGGCCCGCGCCACCTGGATGGGCCTGCCCGGCATCCCCGCCGCCGCCGAGGCGATCTGCATCGCGCGGGATATCCGCCTCGCCGAGCTGACCGGCGGCGCCGTGCATTTCGCTCATGTCACCACGGGCGAGGCCCTCGCGCTCATTCGCCAGGCCAAGGATAAGGGCCTGAGCGTGACCTGCGACACCGCGCCGCCCTATTTCGACCTCAACGAGACGGCGATCGGCGATTACCGCACCTATTGCAAACTCTCGCCGCCGCTGCGCGCTGAATCCGACCGGCTGGCCGTGCTGGAAGGCCTGCGGGACGGCACGATCGACGCCATCGCCTCCGACCACCAGCCGCGCGATGCCGATGACAAGCGCCTGCCCTTTGCCGATGCCGCACCGGGTGCCGCCGGCCTCGCGACCTTGCTCGGCGTGACTCTCGCGCAGGTCCATAACGGGTTTCT
>JAKBAV010000003.1 GCA_021826225.1 Pseudomonadota bacterium
TCCGCCGCGCGGTCGTTGCAAACCGCATGGCAGAGCGGACTCAGCACGGCCGCGACCGCCGCATTCAGCAACACGGTGGCGAAGGCGATGTAGCTTGGCAGCGTGGTGCCGAGCACATGGAACGCCCAGATCGACCCGGTGAAATGGTTCAGCGCCGCCAGCCATGTGGCGGCACCGATGCCCGCCGCCCAGCCGATGAGCAGCGCCCAGCCATTGAAAAAGCGGGTAAACACCGAGAACACCACGGCCGGAAAGGTCTGGATGATCCACATCCCGCCCAGGAGCTGCAACTGCACCGCATAGGTGGCCGGCATGGCGAGGATGAACACCACCGCCCCCACCACCATGAACAGCGCAAAGAGCTTGGCCGCCAGCATCTCCGAATGATGTCCCGGCCCGTGGACGAATTGCGTCCAGATATCGCGGGTGAAAATATTGGCCGAGGCGATGGCCATGATCGCGGCCGGAACCAGCGCGCCGATGGCGATGGCACCAAAGGCCACACCCACGAACCATGCCGGGAAGGATTGCAGCAGCAGCGCCGGCACCGCGTAACTGGCGCCATAATGCGCGAAGCCGGCGGCATATTGCGGCATGGTCTTCACCCCCGCTGCCACAGCCATGAACCCCAGCAAAGCGAGCAGCCCGAGCAGTAGCGAATAGGCCGGCAGCAGCACCGCATTACGGCGGATCACGCGCGGGCCGGAGGCTGATAAAACCCCGGTCATGGTATGCGGGTAGAGGAACAGCGCCATGGCACTGCCCAAAGCCAGGGTCGCATACCCGCTATAGGCACCGGCCGAGCCCGGCTTCGGCACGGCCAGCAGCAGCTTCGCCGGTGAAATCTTCGCGAAAATAGCCCCAAACCCGCCAAGCTCCATGGGAATGGCAATCACTGCGGCAATCACGGTGAGATAGATCAGCAGATCCTTCACGATGGCGATCATCGCCGGGGCGCGCAGCCCGGTGGTCCAGGTAAACCCGGCGAGCACGGCAAACGCGGCGATCAGCGGAATATGGCCGGGCAGGCCGAGGGCTGCGATCACCGTCTGCATGCCCACGAGTTGCAGCGCGATATAGGGCATGGTCGCGGCGATGCCGGTCACCCCGATCGCCAGCGCCAGCCAGCGATTGCCATAGCGCCCACGCACGAATTCAGGCGCCGTGATGTAGCCATGTTTCTTGGCGACGCGCCAGAGTTTGGGAAATACGAGGTACAGGATCGGGTAGATCAGCACCGTATAGGGCATGGCGAAAAACCCGACAGCGCCGGCCCCGAACATCAAGGCCGGAATGGCGATGAAGGTATAGGCGGTATAGGCATCGCCGCCGATGAGGAACCACGACACCCAGGTGCCGAAACGGCGCCCGCCCAGCCCCCATTCCTCGATATGCCCGAGATCCCCCGCCTGCCAGCGCCCGGCAACGAAGCCGAGCAGCAGCACGGCGGCGACAAGGAGCAGAAAAACAATGGCGGCAACGGGATGCGGCATCATTCCGCCTCTCCCTTATCGTCCGCCCGGTAGACTAAATATATGAGAGCAGAGGAGACCGGCACCACGGCAAGCTGATACCAGTAGAAAAACGGAAAGCCGAACAGCGCGGGCCCCATGCGGTTGAAGAACGGCACGGCCAGAGCCGCGACGAAGATGACCGCCAGCAATATCCTGATCATTCTGCCCCCACCCGCTTTGCCGCTGAAATGCAGCAGGGCAGGGGGTTTGGCAAGTTAAGGGGCGAGGCGCTTCTGATAGAACCGGCTGGTTGCCAGAGTCAGCGGCTTCATATCGGCATACTGGCCGAAATAGCTGCGCGGATGGAAGCCGTATTCCTCGAAAAACCGCATCGATTCATCCTGGCCGTGCCCTGTTTCCAGCAGCAGCCAGGTTTTACCGGCGGCGCGCGCCTCATCCTCCAGCCGCGCCATCACGGCTTGGCCCACGCCATGGCCGCGCTCCTCCGGTATGGTGTACATGCGTTTCACCTCGGCAAATTCATCGAACAGGGCGATGCCGCCGCAGCCCACCGCGCGTGGCCCGCGTTTCGCCAGAAAGAATTTCACATCGGGCTGCAGCAGGCGCTCATAGGGCCAGCCATGCAGCTGCTCGGGCAGATAAAGCCCCGCGAGAAAGGCTTCCAGCTCCGTGATAAGTGCCCGCATCTCATAATTCGGGCCGCTCACCTGCTCAATATTCAGCTCCATATCGTACATTCCATCTGATAAGCCTTAATTCTGCAACATCGGGTGGCCCCGCTGCAAACATATGTTGTGTCACACTGCCGTGAGGCAGGCATACCAGACTGGCGCATACGGTCCCAAACCCGTCATTTTCCGCCGCAGCGATGTTGATCTGCTCAGCCCGCGCGCCGGAGCGATCGGCCAGCAACCCGCCCCATTGCGCGAATGGGGTCGCCTGAAAGCGCGGCAGATGCCTCGCGATGCGTGGATTGGCCAGATCATCCGGCTCCCCCGCCGCGACCATGTGCACGCCGCGCGCCAGGGGCAGCACCTCCGGTCGCCCGGTCCCGAGACCGCGAATGAACCAGGCGCCGCCTGCATCGGCGAGCACGAGGTTGAATGCCCGGAACGCCCCGCTATCCAGCGCGGCAATGGCGGCGGCGGCGGCGGCGGCGCTGGCATGGGCCAGGGCGCGCAGCGGCAGCCGCCCCCGGCTTTCCTTGCCGGGCGCCGGGCCCAGCGTGCCTTCCCGGTTCAGCACGGCGGCCATCACGCCATGGCGGTTCAGCGCCAGCCAGGTTCCGCCGCCCAGCGTATCGCGCCCGCCGCAAATGCCCGGCCAGTATTCCGCGGGCGGTTCCCAGGCGCGGCTTGCCATCTCATCGCGGTTAGCGGCGGCATATACGCCCTCGGCATGCACCCCGATGATGATCGAGCACATCAGCCGGCCGCCGCGTGGATCATCGGCAAATGGTCGGGCACGGCGAATTGTTCCGCGGTGAGGCCGGCAATCCGCATGACATTCACGGCCGTCGCGTCATCGCCCGCCAGCAGCGCCACGTCGCGCAGGTCGCCGGCGATTTTAATACGAAAGCCGAGGGTGGAGACGGTGAACAGATCATCCTTGGCAATCGGCGTGCCCGGCAGGTTATTCCAGGCACGGCGCACATCGAACGGACGCGCGAAACGCCGGTGGCCGAGCTGCCGGATATCTGCGCGGGCCAGCACCTCGGCGCCGATCCCGGTCTCCTCCATGGCTTCGCGCAATGCCGCGGCCAGCGAGGTTTCGGCCACGCCGTTCACCTCATCCAGCAACCCGCCCGGCAATGCCTGCTTGCCGCGCCCGGGATTATGCAGCCGGGTGATCAGCACCGTCTGGCCGCAATCATCGAGCAGCACGGAATCCGCGGCATGGCAAACCCATACCGGCTTCTCGCCGCCCTCGGGCAGGTTCACCCGCCCCAGCCCATGCACGGCGCGGCCCGGTTCATCGCCAAAATTCCCCGCCACGCAACGCGCCGCGATCTCCGTCTGCAGTGCCGGATCGACCAGCATGCCTTCGAAAAATATGTCCATGCGCAAAAGCTAGGGCATGATCCGGGCAAATGAAACATCGACCCGGCTCAATAACGTCAGGGGCGGGATATCAGCCGAACACGCGCTTGAATATGGTGTCCACATGCGCGTGGTGCATCTCGGCGCTCATCGCGGCATCGATCGCGGTCTCGCTCACCCGGCCGGCGACCTCGGCATCCGCCAGCAGGTTTTCCCGGAATGTTCTTGCCTCGGGCTGGCCGAGTCTGGTCCATGTCGTCATGGCATTGCGCTGCACGATGCTGTACGCATCCTCGCGTGAAATTCCGGCTTTGGTGAGCGCCAGCAGCACCTCGCCCGAATGCACCACCCCGCCCAGGCTCTCGACATTGGCCGCCATCTGCGCCGGATAGATGGTGAGCTTATCCATCATGCCGGCCAGGCGGACCAAAGCGAAATCCAACGTCACCGTCGCATCCGGGCCGATGCCACGCTCGACCGATGAATGCGAGATATCGCGTTCATGCCACAGCGCCACATTCTCCATGGCCGGAATAACCGCGGCGCGCACCAGCCGCGCCAGGCCCGAAAGGTTCTCGCTCAGCACCGGGTTGCGCTTATGCGGCATGGCCGAGGAGCCCTTCTGGCCGGCATGGAAAAACTCCTCCGCCTCGCGCACCTCGCTGCGTTGCAGGTGCCGCACCTCGGTCGCCAGCCTTTCGATCCCGCAGGCGATCACGCCCAGTGTGGCAAAGAATGCCGCATGGCGGTCACGCGGGATCACCTGGGTTGAAACCGGCTCGGCGGCGAGGCCGAGCTTTTCCGCCACATATTCCTCCACACGCGGATCGACATGGGCGAACGTGCCCACCGCCCCGGAAATGGCGCAGGTCGCAATCTCCGCGCGCGCCGCCAGCAGCCGCGTGCGGTTACGGGCAAACTCGGCATAATGCCCGGCCAGTTTCAGCCCGAAGCTGGTCGGCTCGGCATGGATGCCATGGCTGCGCCCGATGGTCAGCGTATATTTGTGTTCCAGCGCGCGTTTCTTCAGCGCCGCCAGGAGCAGATCAATATCCGCCAGCAGCAGATCCGCCGCCTGGGTCAGCTGCACCGCGAAGCATGTATCCAGCACGTCCGACGAGGTCAGCCCCTGATGCACGAACCGGCTCTCCGGGCCGACACGCTTGGCCAGCCAGGTGAGGAAGGCGATCACATCATGCCGCGTCTCGGCCTCGATAGCGTCGATCTCCGCCGTGTCGGCCTCGGTGAACACCGCCATGGCGGCATCGCCCTTGGCCCGGATCACCTGCGCCGCCTCGGCCGGAATGGCGCCGTACAGCGCCATCGCATCGCAGGCATGGGCCTCGATGGCGAACCAGATGCGATACTTATTCTCCTGGTTCCAGATAGCGGCGGCCTGCGGGCGGGAATAGCGCGGGATCATGGCGGTCTCCTTGAAGCTCGCGCTCCGCCTAGCCCCACGCCCGGCCATTGACAAGCAGGCATGGCGCGGGCCACCCAGGCTCATGGATATCTTGCCCCAGTTGCTCATCCTGGCTCAGATATTGCTCATCGACCTGGTGCTGGCGGGGGACAATGCCATCATCATCGGCCTGGCCGTGGCGCGCCTGGCGCCGGCGCAGCGCCGCCATGCGGTCCTGGCCGGCATTATCGGCGCCACGATCATCCGCATCGTCTTCGCCCTGGTGGCGGTGAAGATGCTCGCCATCATCGGCCTCACCCTGGCAGGCGGCATCCTGCTGCTCTGGGTGGTATGGAAAACCGCGCGCGAACTGCATGAGAGCGAGCGCCAGGCCGAGGCCGCGCCACCGCAAACCCTGCGCGGCGCGATCTGGCGCATCATCATCGCCGATATCTCCATGAGCCTGGACAATGTCCTCGGCGTCGCCGGCGCGGCGCGCGGCCACCCCATGCTGCTGGCCGCCGGCCTGGTCATATCCATCGGGCTGATGGGCGCCGCCGCCAGCCTGGTCGCCCGCATCATGCTCCGCTTCCCCTGGCTCGCCTGGGCCGGCATCGCCATTGTCGCCTATGTCGCGCTGACCATGATTTACGCGGGCTGGCACGAGGTGGCGGGCCACCTGCACGCCGTTTCATAGGCGGCTCACAGCCGCAGCAGCAACAGCCCGGCAAACACCAGATACAGCAGGCTCGACCATGTCAGCTGCTTGCCCGTCACCCGTCCGCCGCGGAACATCAGAAACAGCACGGCCACGGCAATCGCCGTAATGGCGCCGGCCAGAATCACCGGCGGGGAAAACAGCCAGGGCGTGCCGAACAGCCCGCATGCCGTGGGCACCGTCGCCTGGATCATCATGGCGCCGCTGATATTGCACAAAGCCAGGCGCTCCTTGCCCTGGCGCACCCAGATGATCGCGTTCATCGTCTCCGGCATTTCCGTGGCGATCGGGCTGAACAGCAGCGCCACAAGCTGGGGCGACATGCCAAGCCAAGGCCCGATCGTGCTAAGCTGAGCCACGAATGTCCGCGAGGCCAGGAAAATCACACCCAGCGCCGCCAGTGTCTGCAATGCCGCCCAGGCGAGGGAGGGCCTGTCATCGCGCGGGCGCAGCTTGAGGCGCTCCAGATCATTGGCCTCATGCAGATCCCCGGCACGGCCCATCTCCTTCCAGATATAGACCCCGTAAGCCGCCAGAAACAAAAACCCGAACCAGTGCTTGCCGGGAAACGCGACCAGCCCCAGCCCCAGCTTGCACAGGAAGATGCTGAGGAACCAGCCCTGGTCGCGGCTCAGGCGCCGGCAATCCACCGCCAGGACCGCCTTGCGCCGCACCTTCAGATGCCGCGATCCCAGCAAGGTGAGCCCCACCACCGAATAGGCCAGCGTGCTCAGCGCCAGCGGCCCGCCCAGCGCCGAACCAATGCCGATATCCCGCTCCGCCGCCGTGGCGCCGAACGCCACCGCCACGAAGGTGACGACGCTCTCCGGCAAAGCCGTGCCGAAGGCGGCGAGGATCGTGCCCGTCGCGGTTTCGGCGATTTTCAGGTGATAGCCGACCCATTCCACGCCGTTGACGAAATATTCGCACGACAAATAGATCAGAACGGCGGAGCCAAGGAACAGAACGAGGGTGTCGATCATCAACATGTCCTGGCCAGGTGACGCACTTCGACATCGCCCCTCGTCCCGGCCGGTCCGGGGGGTGATGCCAAAGGTCTTGCCAAACCTGAACGGACTACCAGCGCCATGGTCCGGCTTTACGCGCCGGAAACCAAGCATGTTGACGATGGTCCCGCTGAAGCGGGCGGCTACTCCCCAATGACCCGCGCAGTGTAGGGGCGCGCCGGCAAGAGGTAAAGCCCGCAAGGGGTTGGCCGCCTCACCACAGGCCTGCATCGTATGACGCGGGACAACTCATCCCCCGTACGGTCTTGCCCGGCCCGGCAATGCTTGGGCAGTGCGGGGGCAGTGCGGGGCTTGGCCAGTTCGGACAAATCAGATGGCTCCGGAAGGCCGGATCGATGCCGCAAACCGGCATCACTGGTTTCGCGATAATTCTCAGCCTACTGATCAACCAGCCGAAAGCAACGCTGGCGTGACATAATCACGACGATGAGGCGTTAAGCTGAAAAACCGCTAAACGCCTCATCCTTGGTGGAAACTTTTGAGACAAGTACCGCAAAATATCCGGCTTTATTCATTAAAAAATTACGAAACAATATTGAATAATTAAAAGTTATTTCCATCTTTTTTAGTAATCGTGCCGATATCGAGAGCAGCAGAATATTATTGTTCAGGAATAAAGAGAACGTGGTCGTTTTCAGCCTCAACGATTCTTTATTTTTTGAACTTCCGGGATAAATACTCTATAACCGGAACCCGGCATCGGCTCGGAAAAGCTTGGCTGACCATTTTGCGCCCCGCGAGATGACCAATGTCATCATAAAATACCCATGAAGCATCTGGAGGGGAGGGGAAGTGAAGAAGCAGGTTGTTCGTTTATTGATCGGAAATTTTAAGGCATGACCACAGAGAATACCGAACGGCGCCACAAAGCCAGGAGAAGGGTTCTCCAGAAAGCCCAGATTTCATTTGGCTTTTCCGGCTCCACGATCGACTGCCTGATCGCCAACGAGTCGCAGTTCGGTCTGCTGGTTGAAACCGACGCGCCGGTAACGCTGCCGGATGATATCCTGATCAGGATCAATAACGGCGAAACCAAACCCGCCATCGTGCGCTGGATGCTCGGTACAAAAATAGGCATCGAGTTCAAACGCCGCAACGAAATCCCGGCGAAAGATACTCTCAGGCAGAAAGCGGTGAAGGATCTGGAATCCGTAAAAACCAGAATCAGCATGCTGAAGACTGAAACCTTCTGTCACGATCGCGAGATCATGACCATGGTGCGGGATGTGGAAGATTCCTTCAACAAGCTTTGCAGAAAGCTCGCCGAACACTAAATCAGCCAGCTTCATCCGGCCCCTCGGGGCATTCTTTCGCGTGGCGAAGCGCGGCGAGGTCACGCTCGATCCGGTGGACTTCCTCAAGCGTGATATCAGCCTGGGTTTCAAGCCGTACCACCTCCTCCTGCATGCCGAACATATGGCCGTGATGCGCCACGGTCAGTTCGGTCCGCGCCTGGATCTGGTGCAGGAGTTCGCAGGTTTCTTCCAGGAATGCAGCCAGTATGGCCTCCTGGATATCTTGCGGGTACCGGCGCCATCTTTTCAACATGGCGGCATGGGTTTCGTCCGCCAGCGCATAGGCCAGAGCGGGTTTGCCGGGCAGGCAAGTTTCCAGATCGCCGCGAAACCGCATGATGGCGGCCCCGGCCAGTTCCGCGACAGGCGGCCCCGGTTCCGCCATCATGGCCAGGCTCATAACGCCTGCCGGCGCGGCGCGGGACGCGCCATTATCGGTTGCTCTCGTCATTTCATCTCGGCTCCGCATGTCGGCTCGGTCTGGCTTGGGCGGTAGGCTGCTTGAGACGCGATTATGGGATGATGCGCGACGGCATGCTTGTTGCGGCGTAAACTAACATTGTTTTCGCCGCAGGGGAACCAATAATCCAAAAACACCGCCCAGGTTCAATCATCCCCCGCGCGGCAACTGCACCCGCACCATGAACCCGCCGCCATGCTCCGCGAATGTGACATCAGCACCGTGCATGAGCGCAACCGCCGCGACCAGGCTCAATCCCAGCCCGGTACCCGGCGTCGTGCGGCTCTGCTCCAGCCGGTAAAAGCGCTGAAACACCTTGTCGCGGAATGCCTCCGGTATGCCCGGCCCGGGATCGGCGATTTCGACGCATATGGCATCGCCCCGGCGGCGGGCGCTCATCGTCACCGCGCCCGGGCGGCCATGGCGAATGGCATTCTCGATCAAGTTGGAGAAAGCCTGTGTCAGCAATTCGGCATCTCCGCCGGCAAACAGGCCGGGCTCTATCGCCCCCGCCAGGGAATGCCCGTATTCCTCGGCGAGCGGCGTGTAGAATTCGACCAGATCCTCAAGCAGGGCGCTGACATCCAGCCGGGTGAACGCGATCCCCGGTGACTGCGATTCGATCTGCGCGATACGCAGCAAGGCGGCGAATGTCTCCAGTATGGCGTCCACATTGCCGATCGCCTGTTCCAGCGCCTGGCGCAGCGCGGCCGGATCGCCCTCATGCCTGTGCGCCAGTTCCAGCCGCTGGCGCAGGCGCGTCAACGGCGTGCGCAGGTCGTGGGCGATGTCGCTGGAAACCTGGTTCAGCCCTTCCATCAAGGCCTGAATACGGTCGAGCATGGCGTTGAGGCTCAGGGCCAGCCGGTCGAATTCATCGCCCGTGCCGCGCACCGCGACGCGCCGGCTCAGATCGGTGGCGACAATTTCCTGGCCGGTACGGCCGATCTCCTCCACCCGGCGCAGCGAGCCCACGGTCATCACCAGCCCGCCAGTCACCGCCAGCAGCAGGCTCGCGCCGATAACCGAGAGAAAGGCCCGCGCCACGGTCGCCCGCATCTCGTTGAGCGCCAGCGTGCTGCGTCCGACAAACAGGAAATCCCCGCCGGCGGTACGGATGCCAGCACCGCGCACGCCGCTGGCCAGCGGCCAGAAGTTGAAGATGCTGCTGGTCGGGTACCAGGTCATCGTGCCGGTAACCGGCGGGATATGCGGCATGTTGCCCGCCAGCACCTGGCCGGATGGGCCCTCCAGCAGATAACGGTCCCGCACGCTGGCCTGCCGCGCGAAGTCCTGGATAACGCCGCGCAGCCCGCCCGCGCCCGGCTTGGCCGCGGCGGCCTGCACATCACCCAGCTCATCGCTCACCATCTCGTCAGTCTGCTGGATGACATAGGCGCTGCCCCACCACAGCATCATCACCATCAGCACGAGCACCGAAACGGTGAACAGCCCGGAATAGAGCAGCACCAGCCGGAAATTGGAGGTCCGCGCGAGGCGCGGCAGCCAGTGCCGCCATGGCATGCCTTGCTCGGCCATCTATGCCCCGAACGCCGTATCCGACGCGCGCACGCAATAGCCGGCGCCCCGCACCGTATGCACGAGGTCGCCGCCGATTTTCTCCCGCAGCCGGCTGATATGGCTTTCCACGACATTGGTGCGCGGATCGAAATGGTAGCCCCATACATTTTCCAGCAGCATGGTGCGGGTAACCACCTGGCCGGTATTGCGCAGCAAATATTCGAGCAGCCTGAACTCCTGGCGCTGCAATTCAAGCACCCGGCCGCCACGGCTCACGCTGCGGGCGAGCAGGTCCATTTCAAGGTCGCCGGCGCGCAGTACGGTATCCGTGGTCAGGGTACTGGAGCGGCGGCCGAGTGCCTCCACCCGCGCCTCAAGCTCGCTGAAGGCAAAGGGTTTCACCAGGTAATCATCGCCCCCCGCGCGCAACCCGCTCACGCGGTCGCCGACCCCGCCCATGGTGGTGAGAAACAGCACCGGAATGGCAATGCCGCAGCCGCGCAGCACGCGCACCAGGCCAAGCCCGTCCAGCCCGGGCAGCATGCGGTCGACGATCAGCAGGTCCCAGCTCTCGCTGGAGGCTTGCAGCAGCCCGCCCCGCCCATCCGCCGCGTGCACCACCTCATGGCCCGCCTCCTGCAGGCCGGCGGCGATATAGGCCGCGGTCTCCGGCTCGTCCTCGATCAATAGAATACGCATCCCGCCCCCCGGATAATTCACCGCCCGGATCCGCCGGCCGTCAAGTTACCAATAGCGAATATCCACCTAACGCCTTTGCAATACCGGCAGGTGTAGGGCCCGGCGCATGGCGGATCGAGGTGAGCGGTGAAACCGGAACGAAAGACGAAACAGGCAATGGCGCGCATTCCGGACGGAAAACCCAGCATTTTCCGACGGATGGGGCTACTCCGCCCCGCCGATACCCGATATGGTCGCGCGTCGCGTGGCCCCAGGTGGAGAATCGCTGAATGATGGCGCAAACGTCTCGCACCGCCCGGTGGTACGGTTGATGGAAGCTGGCGCGTTGCGCGCTGCGGTCAGGGATGGCGCTGCCGGCCGCATTGCCGTCTCTGGCCTCCGGCAGAGCCTCCCCGTTACGTCGGCGCGGGCCGCCGCCATAGGCCTCGCCGTGATGCTCACGGGCTGCGCCACCTACCAGCCCCTGCCTTTGGCGCGGCAGGCCAGTCTCGCCCCTGGCCTAGCGGGTCTCGCTACCCAGGTTCCGGCGGTGGCGGCGGGCGCCGCGCCACGTCGCATCGATGTCGGCCGGCCCCTCGATATTTCGGATATCGGCTTGCTCGCCATCCTCAACGACCCCGATCTGAAATCCGAATGGGGCGATATGGGGGTTGCCCAGGCCGGGCTGGTGCAGGCCTCGCTCTTGCCGAACCCCACGGCCTCGCTCGGCTTCGCGGCGCTGCTCGGCGGCCCCGGCAGCGCGCCGGCCTATACCGCGTCGCTCTCGCAGGATATCGCCGCGCTCGTCACCTACCGGGCGCGGGTCCACGCCGCCCGGGCGCATGTGGCCGAGGTCAACGCCACATTGCTCTGGCAGGAATGGCAGGTGGGGCAGAAGGCGCGGCTGCTGGCCCTGGATATCTATTATGGCGAGCGCTCACTGGCCCTCACCCGGCAGGAGCTGCGCCTGACCTCGGATGAGGCGCAGCAGGCGCAGGCGGCCACCCAGGCGGGCAATCTGGCGCTCGGCGCCCTGGCGCCCCTGCTGGCCGCCCAGGCCATGGCGGCTCAGGCGCTCATCACGCTCAATGTCGAACAGATCAAGCAATGGCAGGCACTGGATGCGCTGCTCGGCCTGGCGCCCGATGCCCGGTTTGCCATCGCCGCGCCCGAACTGCCGCCCCCCCCGGTGCAGCTCGCACCGCTGATCGCGCGTATACCCCTCCAGCGCCCGGACATAATCGCCCTGCAACTGGGTTACAGCGCCGCGGAGGCTGGCATGCGCGCCGCCATACTTGGCCAGTTTCCCGCTTTCCTGCTCGGCGGCAGCTGGGGCTCGGACACGACAGGCGTAAGCTCCGCCGGACCGTCGATCACCTTCGACCTGCCGATTTTCGACCGCAACCAGGGCAAGATCACGAATGCCCAGGCAACGCGCCTGCTGCTGCACGCGCAGTACCGCGCGCGGCTCGACAATGCCGTCGGCACCGCGCGCGGCATAGCGGCCCAGGAACGCATGCTGGCCGATGAACTGCCGCAGGCGCGCCAGGCGGCGCGGGACGCGGAAAATTTCGCGCGGAGCGCGGAAGCCGCCTACGCCCAGAACAATATCGATCAGATCGCCCTGACCGATTACCAGACCACCGCCCTGCAGCGGGACCTCGAACTCATCAGCCTCGAACGCGCGGTTGGCGAGGACAGGCTCGCCCTGGATGTCGAACTGGGCCTCGGACTGCCCGCGACGAGACTCGCCGCCCCTAATCAAACGGACCAGCAATGAAACGAGCCCTCCCCCTGCTTTTTGGCGCCGCCTTGCTGTTGCCGTACGTCGCCCGGGCACAAAACACACCCAGTGTGCCCAGCGTACTCGTGCAGCTCACCACGTTGCATAAGGGCAGCCTGCCGCAGGCGGTCACCGCCTATGGCACCATCCAGCCCGGCGCCGCCGCGAGCCGGACAATCATGGCGCCGCTCCCCGCACTGGTCGAGAGCCTGGAGGTGCAGCCCGGCCAGACCGTGACACAGGGCGCGCCGCTGCTCCGCCTGGCGCCAAGCCCGGCCGCCGCCGCATCCTATACCCAGGCCGAATCCGCCTTGCAGGTCGCGACCGGGCTTGTCGCCCGCACCCGCGACATGGTGGCCCAGCATCTCGCCACGGCACAGCAGCTCGCCGATGCGATGAAAGCGCGATCAGATGCCCGCGCCACGCTGCGGGCGCTGCAAGCCCAGGGCGCCGGCGGGGTGCAGACCCTGCGCGCGCCCTTCGCCGCAATCGTCACCGCCGTTTCCGTAACCCCGGGCAGCGTGGTGGCCGAGGGTGCCGCCTTGCTGCAGCTCGCCCGGGCGCAGGGGCTGGTGCTGCAAGCCGGCCTGGTGCCGGGCGAGGCGGTTGCCGTGACCGCCGGGGACAAGGTGGCCGTTACCCCGCTCGGCGGCGGCGCCATGCTCCAGGGCACGGTGTTATGGCGCGGCGCGGTGGTGCAGGCGAGCGACGGGCTGGTACAGGTCGCCATCGCCGTGCCGGCCGGCCAGCTCTTACTGGGCGAAATGGCGCAGGCCAGCATCACCACCGGCCAGCTCACCGGCTATGTCGTACCGCATGCGGCGATACTCGTGGACGACCAGGGGCAGGCCTACATCGTGCAGGCCGAGAACATGACGGCGAAAAAAATCCCGGTGCAGATCCTCGGCGGTGCCGGCGCCGAAAACGTGATTACCGGCGCGCTCGACCCCGCCGCGCCGCTCGTGCTCTCCGGCAACCATCAGCTCGATGACGGCATGAAGATGCGCACCGCCGCGGCTGGAAGCACATCAGCTCCATGAATCTGATCGACTGGATCGAACACCACCGGCGCAGCCTGGTCTTCGTCGCGCTCGCTCTGGCCGCCGCCGGTCTGTTCGCGGGCGCATCGCTGCCGGTCGGGCTGTTCCCCGTGACCAGCTTTCCCCGCATCCGGATCGAGGTCAGCACCACCAGCATGCCGGCCAGACAGATGCTCATCGACGTGACGGAGCCACTAGAGGAGGTCGCGCGGGCGGTGCCCGGCGTCGTCGATGTCGTCTCGACCACATCGCGCGGGTCGGCGCAGATATTCGTGGATTTTCCGTGGAACGCGAACATGAAGCAGGCGCTGCTGAGCGTTGATGCCGCATTCGCCCAGGCCATCCCGGGCCTGCCTCCGGGCACGCAATACGATGCCATCCAGATGAGCCCGAACGAGCTCATGCCCTTCGTCTCCTACGCGCTCACTTCGCAGAGCGTGCCATCATCCGAATTGCGGCGCCTGGCGCAATACCAGATCACGCCGCTGCTCTCGGGCATAGAGGGCATCCGCCGCGTGGGCGTGCTTGGCGGGCAGACGCCCGAGGTGCAGGTGCGGGTCGATCCCGCCAAATTGCAGGCCTACAACCTCACCCTCACGGATGTCGCCACCGCCATCTCGGCGGCCAACACCATCGATGCGGTCGGCCGCCTGCAGGATAACGATCTGCTTTATCTGGCGATCAGCAATAACGCGTTCCAATCGGTGCAATCGGTGCGCGATGTCACGTTGCGCCTCGCCGGCGGCGGCATATTGCGCCTGTCCGATATCGCAACCGTAACGCTTGGCGCGAAGCCGGAATGGCTGCTCATCGACAATAACGGCCAACCGGCCGTCACATTCGATGTCTACCAGCAGGACAGCGCCGATTCTCTGGGCATGGAGCGCGCGGTCAGCCAGAAGCTGGCCAGCTTCATGAAGACGCAGCCCGACACCATTCATCTCCATAAATGGTATGATCAGACCCAGCTCGTCCGCTCCTCGATCGGCGCGGTGGAGGAAGCCATCCTCATCGGCCTGATCTTCGCGGCAATGGTGATGCTGGCCTTCCTGCGCAACTGGCGCGTCACCCTGGTGGCGATCATGGTCGTCCCGCTTTCCGTGCTCATCACCGTGCTGCTGCTGTCGCTTTTCGGCATGACCTTCAACATCATGACGCTGGGCGGCATCGCCGCGGCGATCGGCCTGTTGATCGACGATGCCATCGTCATGATCGAGCATATCGCGCGCCGCGCCGGCGCGCCGGGGCTCAAGGACGCCAACGCCCATGTGCTGGTGGCCGCGCGCGAGTTTCTGTCGCCGCTGCTGGGCTCCAGCCTGGCGACCACGATCATCTTCATCCCGCTTGCCTTTCTCAGCGGAATTACCGGCGCCTTCTTCAAGTTCCTGTCGCTCACCATGGCCTCGGCGCTCATCATCTCCTTCATCCTCACCGCCTTCACCGTGCCGCTGCTGGCACGCAGCATCATCGATTTCGGCAAATGGGAAGATCCCGGACATGGCCGCGAAACCTGGCTGCGACGCACCCATGGCCGCATGCTGCGCGGGTTGTTCGCCCGCCCCTGGCTGCTCGCGGCGGGTCTTGCCGTGCTGATCCTGGCCGGGCTCATCGCCCACGCCCATGTCGGCACCGGCTTTCTGCCGCGCATGGATGAAGGCGGCTTCGTGCTGGATTACCAGACCGCGCCAGGCACTTCGCTGACCGAGACCAACCGCGAACTCAGCGAGGTGGAGGCGATCCTGAAGCAGGACCCCGCCGTCGATACATTCTCACGCCGCACCGGCGCCGGGCTCGGCGGCGACCTTGCGGAAAGCTACCAGGGCGATTTTTTCGTGCGTCTCGTCGCGCCGGGGCGCCGGCCGAATATCTGGAAGGTCATGGACGGCATCGATGCCAAGGTAACCAGCCAGGTGCCCGGCATCGCCTTCGATACCCACCAGCTCCTCAGCGACATGATCGGCGACATGGTCGGCCGCCGCCAGCCGGTCGTCATCCAGCTCAGCGCCAAAAACCCGGATGTGCTGCCCGGCATCGCCGGCAAGGTCGCCGATGCCATCGCCCAGGTTCCCGGTATTCAACCCGCTTCGGTCGATGACGGCGTGGTGCCGGCCGGCGATGCCCTGGAAATCCATGTCGATGCCGCCGCCGCCGCCATGGAAGGCGTCACGCCGCAGGATGTGGAGGCGAGCCTGTACCACTACCTCAACGGCGCGGTGGTCACGCATTACCTCGGCACCGAGCAGGATATCGGCGTACGGCTATGGCTCGCGGTACCGCAGACGCAAATTTATCGTGACGACCTCGGCAACCTGCCGATCCGCTCCCCCTCCGGCAATATCTTTCCACTGAAGACCATCGCCACCGTCAATTTCGTCGCCGGCCAGCCGGAAATCACCCGGGAGAATCTGCAACAGGTCGTTGCCGTTACGGCGCAGATCGGCGGCGGCCATGATCTCGGATCGACCATCGCCGCCGTGCAGAAAACCTTGCGCCAGCCTGGCTTTCTGCCATCCGGCGTCAACTACACCATCGGCGGCGCCTACAAGCAGCAGCAAATCGCCATGCACGGCATGATCCGCGTCTTCGCCGCCGCCGCGATTGCCGAGATCATTCTTCTGCTCTTTCTGTATGAGCGTTTCGCCCTGCCGTTCATCATCGTGCTCAGCGCGGTAATCTCGACCGGCGCGGTCTATCTCGGATTATGGATCACCGGGGTGGAACTCAACATCACCGGCATGATGGGCATGGTGATGATCGTCGGTATAGCCACGGAAATGGCGATTTTTCTGGTTTCCGAATTCCAGGCGCTGGAACGGGTCATGCCGGCGCGCCAGGCGCTGTACGAGGCGGCGCTGAACCGGCTGCGCCCGATCCTCATGAGCTCTCTGGCCATGATCCTGGCACTGCTCCCGCTCGGCGCGGCCCTCAGCGGCTCGGGCGATGAGATGCTGCAGCCCCTGGCCATCGCCATCATCTCGGGTATCATCGTGCAGATGCCGCTCGTCCTGCTCGCCATGCCGGTGGTGATCGGCCTGACCATCCGCAAACGGGACATGTAACCACGCACTGGTCGCGCGCCGGTTATCAGGGTGTTGGTTATTATTGATAAGAACCGTGTCTTATTGAAAATAAAGACGGTCCCGGACACGCGGGGCGTTGCACGTGAACGGCTTGGCAAACAAACCACTGGCTGACTGCGAAACGCACAAAACACATATAAAATAAAATAGCTGAGGAAAAATATCAGGCGCAGAAAGCGCCCTGCCTCCATAAGCGGGCCGCAGAAAAAAAGTGATCGGCGCGGTCTCGGGCGGCCTCTTCGCCGGCGAGATCGTCGAGAACACCTCGCCGCGCTGTTCCTGGCCAGTGGCGATGCCCCCTTCATCAACGAAACTCACCTCTTTGTTGATAACGGCTTCACCGCGGTGTGATCCGCCGTCACGCGGTAGCGGCTGCCCAGGCTGTAACGCCCGCCAGGATGGGTGAAGATCGAGAACGTCACAAGCCGGGCATCGATCCATGTCCGGCGCAGCAGGCGCAGGCACGGCTCGGCGGCGCTGATCTGCAGCCTGTCCCGCGCCGGTTCATCCGGGGTGACGGCATGGATGACATGCTCCACCTCATCCGGCGGCGTAATGCCGAGCAGGTAGCGATTGACCGTGATCCTTGTGAAATCCTGGCGCAGATAATCCGGCGCGAAATCAGGTGAGATAAAGCGTTCCTCGAGTTGAACCGGAATGTCATCCTCGAAATGCACGATCTCGGAGTAATGAATTTTTACCCTGGAGGAAAGCTGAAACTCGGCCGCCAAAGCCGCATCGGCGCGGCGCGCTTCAAGCCGCAGCACCTGGGCCCGGTGCGTATGGCCACGCGCCGTTATATCCTCCGCGATGTCATGGATTTCAAGCAACGCCGAGCGCGGCACCTGCCGCTGCACGAAGGTGCCGACGCCCTGGATGCGCAGCAGCAGCCCCGCCGCCGACATTTCCCGTAATGCCCGATGCACCGTCATGCGCGAGGCGCCAAGCGTTTCCATCAGCGCGAATTCGGAAGGGATCCTGCCGCCCTCGCGCCAGATCCCGGCGGCGATACCCTCGCGCAGATATTGCTTGACCCGCTCATAAAGTTTCGGCGGCTTATCCATGCCTATACGAGCCGCGCGAGCATGGCATCGAAACGCGCGCGGGCAATGCGGGCCAGCTCATGGCGGCCATTCCGCACCACGCGCCGCCCGTTCACCCATACATCGCGCACCATCGGGGTACGGGCGGCGAATACGGCTTGCGCGAGGGCGATGTCCGGATCATCCCCCGCAATGGTCACGAAGCTCGCCGGCGCGCCGGGCGCGATACCGCCGCCAATGCCGAGCGCCCGCGCGCCGCCTGCCACCGCGCCGGCATAAAGTGCCGTGGCGGTGGCGGGGATGGCGGCTGTGGCCATAACATTGCGCTGGCGCATAGCCAGGCGCTGGGAATATTCCAGCATGCGCAATTCCTGCGCCGCATCGATCAGCACGTTGGAATCCGAACCGATGCCGTACGCGCCCGCAAAGTCATGCGCCGGAAAAATCCCGTCTCCCAGATTAGCCTCGGTGATGGGGCAGAGCCCGGCCACCGCGCCGCGCGCCGCCATGCCCGCCGCCTCGGCCGGCGTGATATGGGTGGCATGGACCAGGCACCAGTTTTCCGCCACCGCCGCGTGGTCGAGCAGATATTCGACCGGACGCTGCCCGCTGAAGGCCAGGCAGGCTTCAACCTCGGCCAGTTGCTCCGCGACATGAATGTGCAGCGGCCGCGTTCCGGCAAGGGTGGCAAGCGCAGTCAGTTCCGCCAATGTTGCCGCCCGCAGCGAATGCGGGGCCACGCCGCTGGGCCCGAGCGCGGCACAGCGCTCGCAAAGCCTGGCATAGGATTCCAGCGTATTGCCGAAACGCCGCTGCTCCTCCCGCAACGCGGCGCCGCCGAACCCGGCATGGGCATAGAAAACCGGGAGCAGCAGCAATTCGATGCCGGTATTGCGCGCCGCCGCCGCCAGCCGCGCCGCCATTTCGCCGATATCGTCATAATGCGTGCCATCCGGCGCATGGTGCAGGTAATGGAATTCCGCCACGGCGGTAAAGCCGCTTTCGAGCATCTCGGTGAAGGCGAGGGTGGCGGCGATTTCCATATCCTCCGGCTGCATGGCGAGCGCCAGCTTGTACATCAGCTCCCGCCACGTCCAGAAACTGTCCCGCGTGGCGCCGCGCCGTTCCGCGCGCCCGGCCATGGCGCGCTGGAAAGCATGGCTGTGCAGGTTAGGCATGCCGGGCAAGGCGACATTCCGGCCCCCGCCGATGCCCGTCTCCACGGCGGCGATCCGCCCCTCCGCGACCGAGAGCCGGACATCCCGGGCCCAGCCGCCTGGCAGCAGCGCATGGCTGAAAATGAATGTCTCGGGCACTGGACAGCTCCTCTCTGGTCTTCTAGTTGTATATACAATGTAAAACCACCCCGGCAAGGCGTCCCCCATGCGTGCTGACCGTGTATTCCGTAACGCCAGGCTGATGACGATGGACCCGGCTTTGCCCGGGCTCGGACTCGTGGAGCGCGGCATGGTGGCGGAAGTGGCCGGCCGCATCACCTATGCCGGGCCGGAACGCGACATTGCCGCCGCCGAACGCATCGATTGCGAGAATCGCTGGATTTCCCCCGGGCTCATCGATTGCCATACGCATCTGGTCTTTGCCGGAGACCGCGCCGCGGAGTTCGAGGCGCGGCTGGAAGGTGCCAGCTATGAGGAAATAGCCCGGGCCGGCGGCGGCATCCCCGCCACGGTGAATGCCACGCGCGCGGCCACGGCGGCGGAATTATCGCGCCTGGCCGAAATACGGATGCGCGCCCTGACGGATGAAGGTGTCACGACCGTGGAGGTGAAGTCCGGTTATGGGCTCTCCGCCGAAGCGGAATTTAAATTGCTGCGCGTCATTCGCGGGCTGGGGCAGGGGGCTGACATCGCCTGCACCTTTCTCGGCGCGCATGCGCTGCCGCCGGATATGGCGCGCGAGGATTATATCGCGCTTCTCTGCAATGAGATGATCCCGCGCATCGCGGCGGAATGTCTGGCCGAGGCGGTGGATGGCTTTTGCGAGGGCATCGCCTTCTCACCAGCGGAAATCGCAACTTTATTCGCCGCCGCCACGGCGCATGGGCTGCGCGTCAAACTGCATGCCGACCAGCTTTCCAACCTGCACGGCGCGGCACTGGCCGCGCGTTTCGGCGCGCTCTCGGCGGACCATCTGGAACATACCGATGAGGCGGGCATCCGTGCCATGGCGCGGGCCGGCACGGTGGCGGTGCTGCTGCCGGGCGCGTTCTACGCCCTGCGCGAAACAAAACTTCCCCCCGTGGCGGCATTGCGCGCGCATGGCGTCACCATCGCCGTGGCGACCGACCTCAACCCCGGCACCTCGCCCCTGTTCTCGCTCCTGCTGGCCGCCAACATGGCGGCCACGCAATTCCGCCTCACGGTAACGGAATGCCTGCTCGGCATCACCCGCAACGCCGCCCTGGCGCTGGGCTATACCGACAGAGGCATGCTGCTTGCAGGTGCGAAATGCCACCTCGCCATCTGGAATATCGAGCATCCGGCCGAGCTGGTCTACCGGATCGGCTACAACCCCCTGCACAAGAGAATCTGGAGCGCCGCATGATGTTCACCCCGGGAGATGTTACTTTATCACAATGGCGTGCCATCTACCGTGGCGCCGGGCTAGCCCTGGATGCGGCGGCAATCCCGGCGGTTGCGGCGGGGGAGGCGGCGGTGGCGGAAATATTATCCCGCGGCGCGCCGGTCTACGGCATCAATACCGGCTTCGGCCTGCTCGCCTCGGTGCGCATCGCCCCGGAGGATCTGGCGGTGTTGCAGCGCAACCTAGTGCTCTCGCATGCGGCGGGGGTGGGCGAGCCGGTGCCGGTGCCGGTCGTGCGGCTGATGCTCGCGCTCAAGCTGGGCTCCCTGGCGCAGGGGGCGTCCGGCATCCGGGTCGCGACCGTGCGGATGCTGGAGGCGATGCTGGCGAAAGGCCTGATCCCGGTAATCCCGGCGCAGGGCTCGGTGGGTGCCTCGGGCGATCTCGCGCCGCTCGCGCATATGGCGGCGGCGATGCTCGGCGTCGGGCAGATGATCACTCCGGAAGGGCCGATGCCGGCGGCCACGGCCCTGGAACGCTTCGGGCTGGCGCCTCTCGTGCTGGCGCCCAAGGAAGGCCTGGCGCTGCTCAATGGCACGCAGTTCAGCACGGCCTATGCGCTGGCCGGGCTGTTCGAGGCCGAGCAGGTGTTCCGCGCCGCCCTGGTAACCGGCGCGCTCTCCACCGATGCCGCGAAGGGCACGGATGCGCCATTCGATGCGCGCATCCACGCCTTGCGCCGGCACAGGACGCAGGCGGAAGTGGCCGAGGCGCTGCGCCACCTCATGCACGGCTCGGCCATCCGCGCCTCGCACCGCGAAAATGACGAGCGCGTGCAGGACCCGTATTGCCTGCGCTGCCAGCCGCAGGTGATGGGCGCCATACTGGGCGTGTTGCGCCAGGCCGCCGCCACGCTGGAGGCGGAGGCCAATGGCGTGACCGATAATCCGCTGATTTTCACTTCACCCGCCATGGCGCTCTCGGGCGGCAATTTCCACGCCGAGCCGGTCGCCTTCGCGGCGGATATGATCGCCATGGCGCTCTGCGAAATCGGCTCGATCACGGAACGCCGCATCGCCATGCTGGTGGACCCGGCTTTGTCCCGCCTGCCGGCCTTCCTCACCCCCCGGCCGGGGCTGAATTCCGGTTTCATGATCGCGCAGGTCACGGCGGCGGCCCTGGTTTCCGAAAACAAGGGCCGCGCTTTTCCCGCCTCGGTCGATTCCATCCCCACCTCGGCCAACCAGGAGGACCATGTCTCCATGGCGGCGCATGGCGCGCGGCGCCTGCTGGCAATGGCGGAAAACGCCCGTGCCGTGGTGGCCATTGAATGGCTCGCCGCCGCGCAAGGATGCGATTTCCACGCGCTGCCCTCCTCCCCGGTTCTTGAGGCAGCGCGCGCGGCCTTGCGCCAGGCCGTGCCCAGGCTGGATGAGGACCGTTATTTCGCCCCCGACATCGAAGCCGCCATCGCCTTTCTGCGCGCCGGCGCGCTGGCGGATGAGCATCTGCCGGGTGTCGCATGAGCCTGTTCGCGCTTCGCCGGGGCAACGCGCCGCTCATTCTCAGCATGCCGCATGCGGGTACCGAAATCCCCGGGGAATTCGCGGGCGTTTTCGTCTCGGACTGGCTGGCGCGCAAGGATACCGACTGGCACCTGCCGGCGCTCTACGCCTTCGCGGTGGCGCGGGATGCAACGATCCTGGCGGCGCGCGTCTCGCGCAGCGTGATCGACCTGAACCGCGACCCCTCCGGCGCCTCGCTCTATCCCGGCCAGACGACAACCGCCCTGTGCCCCGGCGAAACCTTTGACGGCGAGAAGCTCTACCCTGGCGCCCCGCCCGATGCGGCGGAGATCGCGCGCCGGCGGGAAAAATATTTCGCCCCCTATCATGCCGCGTTGCAAAGCGAGATCACCCGGCTGCGTGCCCGGCACGGCCAGATCACATTGTATGACTGCCATTCCATCCGCAGCGAAGTGCCGCGTCTCTTTCCGGACGTGCTGCCGCATTTCAATATCGGCACCAATGGCGGCGCGTCCTGCGCGCCGGAACTGGCGGCGCGCGTGGTTGCTTCCTGCGCCGTGCCGGGGTTTTCCCATGTACTGAACGGCCGCTTCAAGGGCGGCTGGATCACGCGCCATTACGGCCAGCCGGCGCAAGGCGTCCACGCCATCCAGATGGAACTGGCCTGCCGCGGCTACATGGACGAGCCGGCCGTGGTCTCGCCCGCGAACTGGCCCGGCGCGTTCAACCCGTCCGCCCCCATTCTCCCTGTCCTGCAAACCGTGATTGAAAGCCTTCTGCCATGACCCGTCTCGATAATGCCCGCCGCATCACCGCCCCGCGCGGCACGGAACTCTCCGCAAAATCCTGGCTCACGGAAGCGCCTTTGCGCATGCTGATGAATAATCTCGACCCCATGGTGGCGGAACGGCCGGAGGAGCTGGTCGTCTATGGCGGCATCGGCCGCGCGGCGAGGGACTGGGAATCCTTCGACCGCATCGTGGCGGCGCTGCGCCGGCTGGAAAGCGATGAGACCCTGCTCGTCCAATCCGGCAAGCCGGTGGGTGTGTTCCGCACCCATGCCGACGCGCCGCGCGTGCTCATCGCCAACGCCAACCTCGTGCCGCATTGGGCCAACTGGGCGCATTTCAACGAGCTCGATCGCAAGGGGCTGATGATGTACGGGCAGATGACCGCCGGGTCCTGGATCTATATCGGCACCCAGGGCATCGTGCAGGGCACGTATGAGACCTTCGTCGAGGCCGGACGCCGGCATTATAACGGCGACCTCGCCGGGCGCTGGGTGCTCACCGCCGGGCTTGGCGGCATGGGTGGCGCGCAACCGCTCGCGGCGGCGATGGCGGGGGCGTCATGCCTCGCCGTCGAATGCCAGGCCAGCCGCATCGAGATGCGGCTCAAAACCCGCTATGTGGATGTTAAGGCGGACACGCTGGACGAGGCGCTGGCGCTGCTCAACCAGTCGCTGCGCGATAAAAAACCGCTCTCCATCGCCCTGCTCGGCAATGCCGCGGAAATTCTGCCGGAATTGCTGCGCCGGAACATCCTACCGGACATGCTCACCGACCAGACCTCCGCTCATGACCCCATCAACGGCTATCTGCCCGCCGGCTGGAGCGTCGCGGAATGGAATGCAAGGCGCGAGAGCGAGCCGCAGGCGGTGGAAGCGGCGGCGCGCGCCTCGATGGCCGCGCATGTCCGGGCCATGCTGGAATTCGTCAAGCGTGGCGTGCCGACCTTCGATTACGGCAATAATATCCGCCAGGTGGCGAAGGAAGAAGGCGTGGCGGATGCCTTCAACTTCCCCGGCTTCGTGCCGGCCTATATCCGCCCGCTATTCTGTCGGGGCATCGGCCCGTTCCGCTGGGCCGCGCTTTCGGGCGACCCCGAGGATATCTACAAGACCGATGCCAAAGTGAAGGAATTACTGCCGCATGACAAGCATCTGCATAATTGGCTGGACATGGCGCGCGCGCGCATCGCCTTCCAGGGCCTGCCGGCGCGCATCTGCTGGGTTGGGCTGGGGGACAGGCACCGGCTCGGCCTCGCCTTCAACGAGATGGTGGCCAAAGGCGAGCTGTCCGCCCCCGTGGTCATCGGGCGCGACCACCTGGATTCCGGCTCCGTCGCTTCGCCCAACCGTGAGACGGAAGCGATGCTGGATGGCTCCGACGCGGTATCCGACTGGCCGCTGCTGAACGCGCTGCTCAATTGCGCGTCCGGCGCCACCTGGGTTTCGCTGCACCATGGCGGCGGCGTCGGCATGGGGTTCTCGCAGCATGCCGGCATGGTCATCTGCGCGGATGGCACGCCGGACGCCGCGCGGCGGCTCGAACGCGTATTGTGGAACGATCCGGCAAGCGGGGTGATGCGCCATGCCGATGCCGGCTACGGCACCGCGAAGGACTGCGCCCGGGAATTCGGGCTGGATCTACCCTCGCTGTAGCAGGGGAGCCAAGCCTGCCCTTCAGGGCGCGGCGCGGCATCCGGCGCTGTGCGGAAGCCACGCGCCGGCATCAGGCCTGATACTTGGTCGCAATGCCGGCGAGGGTTTCCGGGTTCAGAACCTTGTTGAGATCGATGCCCGGGAGCAGTTTTTCCGCCAGCGCCCGCACGGTCGTGCCATCGCGCAGCACGGCCTGGGCGAGTGCGGCCGCGCGTTCGTAGCCGATATGCGGCACCAGGGCGGTCGCCGTCGCGGTGCTCGCTTCAAGGTGGCGCAGGCAGGCCTCGGGATTGGCCTGAATGCCATCGATGCAGAATTTCCGCAGCGTCTCCGCCGCATTGCGTAACAGCCGGATGCTGTCGAGCGTATTATGCGCGATCAGCGGCTCGAACGCGTTGAGCTGCAACTGCCCGCCCTCGGCCGCCATGGTAATGGCAAGGTCATTGCCGATAACCTGAAAGCAGACGAGATTGACCATCTCGGGGATCACCGGATTGACCTTGCCCGGCATGATGGACGAGCCGGGCTGGCGCGGCGGCAGCGTGATCTCGCCAAAACCGCCGCGCGGGCCCGAGGATAGCAGGCGCAGATCATTGGCGATTTTGGAAAGCTTGGTGGCATTGCGCTTGAGCACGCCCGAGAACATCACGAAGGCGCCCATATCCCAGCTCGCCTCCACGAGATTCTCCGATTGCACGAGCGCGACCTGGCTGATGTCAGACAGCGCCGCGATGGCGACGCGGCCATAGCTGTCATCGGCATTGATGCGCGTGCCGATGGCGGTGCCGCCAAGATTAACCTCGCGCAGCAGGCCGGAGGCATCATTCAGCCGCATGACATCCTCGCGCAATGTCGTGGCAAAGGCGCCGAGCTCCTGGCCCAGCGTCATAGGCACCGCATCCTGCATCTCGGTCCGGCCCAGCTTCAGCACCGCGGCAAAGGCGGCGGCCTTGATCTCGAAGGCATTGGCGAGCCGCCCCAGCGCCTCGGCCAGGCTGTTCTTGGCGGCGATCACGGCCAGGCGCACGGCGGTCGGATACGCGTCATTGGTCGATTGCGAGAGGTTCACATGGTCGTTCGGATGCACGGTGTCATAGGCGCCGCGCGGCTGGCCGAGCAGCTCCAGGGCGCGGTTGGCGAGCACCTCGTTCATGTTCATATTGGTCGAGGTGCCGGCGCCGCCCTGAATCACGTCGATGGGAAACTGCTCATGCCAGCGCCCGGCGATGATTTCCGCCGCCGCCCGCTCAATCGCCCCGCCGATGCGCGGCTCCAGCTTGCCGAGCGTCACATTGGCCCGCGCCGCCGCCTGCTTCACCATGGCGAGGGCGACGAGCAATTCAGGATGGCGCGATATGGGCACGCCGGAGATCGGGAAATTCTCGATCGCCCGCGCCGTCTGCGCTCCCCAGTACACGTCATCCGGTATGGCAAACTCGCCGATGCTGTCATGGTCGAGGCGGGGCATGATCGATCTCTTTCCGGTTCAGCCCGCTGGTTTCGCGGGCAAGGTATGTATGGGCAGCACCCATGCGGCGCATCATGCGCCCGCCGCCGGATGAGGTAAAATCGAGACGATCAGGCCCGGGCTTCGGTGAGTTCAGGGCACATGGATTTCAGGGCACGTGGATTTCAGGGCGCATGGGCTGTGTGGCCGGCGTCCTGGGGCCCAAATAGGCTATTCTACCTCATCCCGCACATCGGTCAGCAGCGGCACCGTGGGATACACCTCCTCCTCCCCGGCTGGCCGGCCGGTATGGTGGATGAGCGCATCCAGCCGCGCCTTGGTGGCGGCGAATTCGGCCGAATGGCAATGCCCCGGAAGCCGTGGACGAATGATGGGCACTTCGATCAGCTCCTGCAACCGGCCGGGATGCGGTGCCAGAACCAGAATACGGTCCGCCAGGAATATCGCCTCATCGAGATCATGCGTGATGAAAACCACGGTGATATCGACCTTCTTCCAGATTTCCAGCAGGTAGGACTGCATGAGCGCGCGGGTCTGCGCGTCGAGGGCGGAGAATGGCTCGTCCATGAGCAGGATGCGCGGCCGGTTCACCAGGGCGCGGATGATGGCAACCCGCTGCTTCATGCCACCGGAGAGCTGGTGCGGATAGGCATCGGCGAATTTGTCCAGCCCGATCAGGCCAAGCCATTCATTGGCCTGTTTTGCGGCCTCGGCATGGCCGATATCATTCATGCGCAGGCCGAACATCACGTTCCGGCGGACGGTGAGCCAGGGAAACAGCGTATAGCCCTGGAACACCATGCCGCGTTCGCGCCCGGGCCCATTCACGGGGCGGCCATCCAGCAGCACCCGCCCGCCGCTCGCCGTCTCCAGCCCCGCGAGAATCCGCACCAGCGTGGACTTGCCGCAGCCCGAAGGGCCGACGATGCAGAGGAATTCGCGCCTGTGGGTTCTGAAGGAAATATCCTCCAGCGCCGTGATCGCGCTCCGCCCGGTCTGGAATGTCTTGCTCAGGCCCTCGACCTCGAGGATCACCTCGCGGGCCTTCATCCGGTCGAGGCGCTCGCGCACGGCCGGAGACTGGTCGAGATGGGAAAGGGGTACGGACATTCGGTGGGGCCTTTCTCGGCGGGTCAGGCGGCGGCGCGGTCCCAGGGAAACAGCTTGCGGCCGAGGGCGGCGAGGACCAGGTCCGTCCCCAGGCCGAGTATCCCGATCATGGCGATGGCGGCATAGACATTGGCATAATGCTGGTAGCGCGATTGCTGGGTGATGAAGAGCGAAATTCCCGTGGTGGCGCCAATGAGTTCCGCGACGATAAGGTAGGTCCAGGCCCAGCCGAGCAGGATGCGCTGGTCGCGGTACAGATCCGGCAGCACGCTGGGGATGACAACGCTCGACAGCAGCCGCAGATTCTTGGTGCCCAGTGTGAGTGCCGCCTCCACCAGCGAAAAATCCGCCTTGCGTGTGGTGTTGGCGATGATGAGGATTTGCTGAAACAAGGTGCCGATGACGATGATGGCGATTTTCGGCCCGGCATAAATGCCCAGCACCGCGACCGCCAGCGTGCCGAAAGCGGGTGCTGGCAGATAGCGGAAAAATTCCGCGAAAGGCTCCACCAGCCGTGCCGCGCCGTTATGCGCGCCACAGAGTATGCCGAGCGGCACGCCAATGAGCGAGGAGATGACGAAGCCCCAGAAGATCGTCTGGATGCTCTGCCAGAGGCTCTGATGCAGCCACAGCCCGTCCTGATCCGCCGGCGGCGTGGTGAAGGAGGTATAGAACGCCACCAGCACGTCGCCGGGCGCCGGAAGATAAACCGGGTTGCACGGTACACCCACCGGCGGGGCGGTGTTGCTCGCCTTCGCATCGGCGATTTCCTCCGCGAAGCTCGCTTTGGTCACCCGCATGCCGGGCATGAAAAAATCCACGTCGCCGGGGTCGGATATCAGAACATCAGGATGCCAGAGGAATGGCACATAGCTCACGGCCGACCACAGCGTGATGGGCAGCACGAAGGACAGCACGGCCAGGATGACACGCAGGCGGCGCGAGAGCGGTGCGCGTACCCGGAACCATTGTCCGGGTACGGCATCGCCATCAGCGGCCGGATGCGAGGCAGCGACCGAGATCTGCAGCACTCAGTGGCTCCCCGCATAGGCATCGAGCAGCGACGGATCGACATAATCCGCGATATTCTGCGGCGTTTTATACACACCATTGCTGACATTGAACGCATCGGCATTCGCATCGGAGCCGTAGATGGAGGTGAGCTTGCCGGTTTTCACGAAGGCCGCCTTGGCTTCGGCCAGGCTGAGCAGATGCGTGCCCTTGACGTAACGCTGGTAGATCTTCGGCGTCACGCCATCGCGCGCCGCCATGATCCGGAGCGCATCGTCATGGGTTTTCGGGTCGTTCACATAGGCCAGCACGCGATACCAGACCTGAATGACCTTGGCCCATTCCTGCGGGTTTTCCTGCAGACTCTGCGGCGAAACAGCAAGACCATCGAAAATCAGCCCCGGCGCCTGGGCCGAGGTGTAGACGGCGCGCGAACCAGGCAGCGCCATGCGCGCCTGATCGGCGATCGGCTGCCACGCACCCACCGCGGCAACGGAACCGGACCCCAGCACCTGCGGCGTGTCGTTGGTCACCGTGTTCACCAGCGTGACCGCGTTAAGCGACATGCCATTGGCCGTGAGCGCATGTTCGAGCAGCAGATGCTCCACCAGGCCAACCTCGATACCGACCTTCTGCCCGGCAAGCTGCTTGACGCTGGTGATGCCGGGCTTGGCCAGGATCTGATCATTCCCGTCTGAATAATCGGTGAGCAGGATCAGCACATTTTTGGCGCCATTGGCGCCGGTGGAAAGCCCATCGCCATTGGCGACGAAATCGCCGTCCAGCTTGCCCGCGGCAAAGGCATCGAGCGATGCGGAATAGTCGAACCACTGCATATCAACATCAACGCCGGCTTGCTTGAACCAGCCTTTATCGATGGCGATCTGCCAGGGCGTCCAGCCCGGCCAGTCGGAGAAGCCGATGCGCAGCGGCGTCTCGGCGCTGGCCGGGGCCAGGGCGGCCCCGAAGGTGAGCGCGGCGGCGGTAAAGATGGTGGCAAGTCTGCAGGCCTGCTTCATGGGAAAAACCTCGCAATTGGCGGATGAAAAAACAGTGACGCTGATCAAAACAAAGCAAGAATGATGCCAGAAGCGCCACAAGACTCCTGAAGTCAGAATTCCAGACGTCAGAACTCCTGAAGATTGTCGCGCAGCAACTGGTGCCGGTATTCCGTGCGGGTAAGGCCGCGCCGCTGTAGTTCCGGCACCAGCCCGTCGGCCACTTCCGTGAGGTAGCGGCGCCCGACGCGCAGCACCGGCGTGGTGATAAGAAAGCCATCGCCGCCGACCTCGTCCATCACCTCGCCCATGCGGCACGCAACTTCGGCCGGCGTGCCGACCAGCTCCACCGAGGAACATAACCCCCCGGCGCCGTCCACCACGAGCTGGCGCAGCGTCTTGCCGCTGCCCCATTGCTGGAATTTATCGAGCGAGCCTTGCTCCCCGTTGGTGATCAGGCGCGCGGGCAAATTCTGATCGATCGGAAACTGGGCAAAGTCGATATCCGTGATGGCGGAAACCGAGGCCAGCATGTCATCGATGAAATAGGGCGCATTGAGCCGGCGCTCATGCGTCTCGCGCGCATCCGCCGTGGTTTCACCCAAGGTCGGCGTCACGCAGAACAGCACTTTTATTTGGTCCGGATCGCGGCCCAGCGCCGCGGCACGGCCGCGTATATCGGCGCGGAAAGCCTTCATCTCGCCAACACCACTTGCCACGGAAACAATGGAATCCGCGTGCTTCGCCGCGAAATCCCGCCCGCGCGGCGAGGCGCCGGCCTGCACATATACCGGCCGGCCCTGCGGCGAGCGCACCGTGTTCAGCGGCCCGCGCACCTTGAAAAACTTACCCTCATGGTTAATCGGGTGGACCTTGGTATGGTCGGCATACATCCCGGCCTCGCGGTCGAGCACCACCGCGCCTTCCTCCCAGCTTTCGAACAGCTTGCCCATCACCTCCATGTATTCCTCGGCCATTTCATAGCGCAGCTCGCGCGCCGGCAATTTATCGAGGCCGAAATTCTGCGCGGAAAGATCCTCGGCGCTCGTCACCACATTCCAGCCGAAACGCCCTTTGGTGAGGCTGTCCACCGTCGAGCAGAGCCGCGCGAGCAGGAAGGGCGGATAGGCGAGCGTTGACATGGTGGCGACCACGCCGAGATGTTTCGTTGCCATGCCCATCGCCACGGCAAGCGGCGCGGGGTCGTGTTTGGGCACCATCACGCCGCCGCGCAGGCCGCGCTCGCGCGAGCCGCCATAGGTTTCCGAGACCATGAGCTTGTCCTCGATCATGATGTAATCGAAGCAGGCCCGCTCAAGCGTCTGCGCCATCTCGATGTAGAACTGCCCGTCCCAGGGCGAGCCACCCTGGCCGAACGGATCGCGCCATTCATCGGGCGTAAAATTCATAAACCAGCCAAGATGAAATTTTTTCCGCGTCATGTTCATGCCTTCATCTGCGTGGAACAGGCACCCGCCAAAGAGCCCCGAAGCGGTTAATCCGTCCACGATATAAGTTGGATTGGCGCAATTAAACTATCGTTCAGCAACCAGCGTCAAGAAAATATGCTTCAAAAAAACCCTGAATATGTCGTATCTATTTTAAATATCGTGGTTTTGATTTCTAAATAGGCAGGCCAATGCGACTAATATATGCAGATGATAACGGCACCATAAGCCCGTGCCCCACCAGCCCGTACGGGGTATCCGTCATGGCTATGCGGCGTAGTGCTCAGCGCGGAGTCTGGCGGCGGTAGCGCCTACGCCGTAGCGGCGCGATAGGCCCGCCAACCGCCGAAGGATGTGATGTCCGTCGCGGCTTCCAGCACATGAGCCTCACAGAGAAAACCAGGATGCACGCTGCCATCCGCCAGGGTAACTTTGCCGATGCCCATGGGCTCAGGCAAAGCCGCCACGAACCGGCCGAAATTCTCGGGCGTCAGCGACCATACCTCAACCTCGATCCCCGGCCCGGCAACATCCGGCGCGCGGACCAGGCCTGGCTTGGGCGGCGTGGTGGGCAGGGCGAACAGCCTGTATCCCGGCGCGGTTCTGGTGGCGCCAACGAGCTTCGCCCGCAGCGAAATAAGCTCGTGATTCAAGACCATACCGGATAGATGCGCCCCGGCGACAACCAGCGTCACAGCATCATCGTTTGCAACGGCCGCGCGCGTGGCGGGAATGATTTTATCCCGGCCGGAACCCGCGCCGATTGCGACATGCAGCGCATCCGCCAAGCCGCCCAGTGCAACATCCGAAAAAGCCGGGCCGATGAGCGAGACACCAAAAGGTAGACCATCGGGCCGGAACCCCCCCGGCAAAGCGATGGCGGCGAGATCGAGAAAATTCACGAAATTCGTATAAAGCCCCAGCGTCGTATTGGCCTTTATCGGCGCGGCTTGCATCTGTTCGACGGTAAAAATCGTCGGCGCGGTCGGCAGCAGCAGCGCATCGAAATTTTCAAGCTCCCGTTGCGCGGCCCGGCGCAGCGCCTGAATGCGATAGATTTCGGCAAACGCGTCCGCGGCATCGAATTGCCGCGCACCCGCGATAATGGCGCGCACGGTGGGATCGAATGAATCCGGTGCGCGTTCAAAAAAATCCTTCACTGCGGCGAGGCGTTCCGCCACGAACGCGCCGCCATAAAGTGCCGATGCGATCTCCTTGAACACCGCGTAGTCGAATGTTCTGATCCGCCAGCCGAGGGCGGCCGCATGCGCGATGGCGGTATCGTAGAGCGCGGCGCTGGCGGCATCGCCGGCAAAATCCCTGTCACCTGGCGCCAGCACGCCAATGCACGGCGCCGCCGGCAATGTTTTCAACACAGGCACGCGGGAATAGGCGTCGCCCTCATCGACACCCTCCGCCACGGCAAGCACGCGCAGGGCATCCGCCGTGCTGTTGGCAAAGATCGTGATGCAATCCAAGGTTTTGCACGCAGGCAAGGTTCCCGTCACGGGGATGCGGCCAAAGCTCGGCTTCAGCCCTACGAGGTTGTTAAACGCGGCGGGAACGCGGCCGGACCCGGCGGTATCCGTGCCGAGCGCAAACACCGCAAGCCCGGCCCCCACGGAAACCGCGGAGCCGGAGGAAGAGCCGCCGGAAATATACGCGGCATCGAACACGCAACGCGGCGCACCATAGGGTGAGCGGGTGCCATTCAGTCCGGTCGCGAACTGGTCCAGATTAGCCTTGCCGAGCACGATCGCCCCAGCCGCGCGCAGACGGGCGACAACCACGGCATCCGCTTCCGGCATGAACGCGAAATCCGGGCAGGCGGCGGTCGTCGGCAGCCCGGCAACGTCGATATTATCCTTCACCACGAAGGGAATGCCGAAAAGCGGGAGCCGGTCGAGCGAAGCGGGCGCCAATGCCTCGGCTTGCGCCAGTACGGCAGCGGCGGAAGCCTGCGTGATGAATACGGATTTATCAGGATAAGCCGCAATTTTTTCGAGCAACGCGGCGGCCAGCGCACGCGGTGTGAGCGTACCCGCGCGGTAGGCGGCGTGGATGGTCTCGATTTCCAGTAAAGCGGGGATCATGCGGCAATGACTCCAAGGCGTTGGCCGGCACGGACGGTCTGGCCGCATTCGGCGCTGAGAGATTGAAGCGTGCCGGAGGTGGCGGAAATAACACGCACCTCCATCTTCATCGATTCGAGCAGCATCACCGTATCACCGGCCCGCACAACATCACCGGGCCGCACCAGAATTTGCCAGACGCTGCCAGGAACCGGCGCACCGATGGCGCGCGCCCCCGGCGGCAACACCGTTTCCTCAGGCGCCGGCACGTCTGTTTCCTCAAACGTGTTCAGCCCCTTCGCCGCCCAATCTGCGCGTTCGGCGGCAAAGGCGGCGCGCTGCGTGTTCTGGAAGGCGGCGATGGCATCTGCATTACGCGCGCAATATGCCTTGTAGGCATCAAGCGAAAACTCAGTCTCCTCGATTCTGATCTCATATTTCCCGTGCAGAAACCGCTCCCGCGCATCGTCGAGTTCGGCCGAGCTGACTTCAAAAAAACGAATCTGGTCGAAATGCCGCAACAGCCAGGGATGGCCGGGGGCGAAAGGTGGCGTTTCGCGATGCGTGTTCCAGACCTGAATGGTGCGGCCGAAAAGCTGATACCCGCCGGGCCCCTCCATGCCGTAGATGCACATATACGCGCCGCCTATGCCAACCGCGTTTTGCGGCGTCCACGGCCGGGCCGGATTATATTTCGTCGTCACCAGACGGTGGCGCGGATCATACGGTGTTGCCACCGGCGCGCCGAGATACACATCGCCCAGACCCAGAACGACATAGGAAGCATCGAACACAATGCGTTTCACATCGCAGGTTCCGGCAAGTCCGTTGATGCGGCGGATGAACTCGATATTATCCGGACACCACGGCGCGTCAGGGCGCGTGGTCTCCTGATATTTGCGCATCGCAAGCTGAATCTGCGGGTCGTTCCAGGAGAGCGGCAGATACAGAATGCGGCTTTTCACCACCATGTCCTGCGGTGCAGGTAGAATCGGCAGGATACGCCGCACCGCGGCCATCACGTCGGCCCGCGATATATGCGATATATCGAAATGAATCTGCAGGCTGCGTATGCCGGGAGTGAGGTCGATGATACCGGGAATAGCCTCTTGCGCCAAGGCATCGCGCAAGGCCTGAACGCGGAGCCGAAGCTCGAAATCCAGCATCATCTCGCCGAATTCGATGAGAATATCCTCATCGCCCGCCTGGCGGATGACGATATCGTCCTCCCGGGATATGATCGCGGGCGAGGCATCGGCCGCCACGAAGCGGATTTTATCGCCAGGCCGTAACTGGCCGAGCTTCCATAAATCTTTTTTCGTAACGACGGCGGGACACACGAAACCACCAAGCGACGGACCATCCGGACCTAGCAGGATCGGCATGTCGCCGGTGAAATCTATGGCGCCCACGGCATAGGCATTGTCATGGATATTCGAAGGATGCAGCCCGGCTTCACCGCCATCGGCCCGCGTCCATTGCGGCTTGGGACCTATGAGGCGGATGCCGGTGCGGGCGGAATTATGATGCACCTCGTAGCTCGCGGTGAACAGCGTCTCGATATCGGATGGCGCGAAAAAATCCGGCGCCTGGTGCGGGCCGTTGCGCACTTCCAATTCCCAGTCATGGCAGAGTCTGGCAAGCTCCGGGTTGCCAGAGCTTTGCGCGGCACCAGGGTTTTTCAGGCGCAGCGTATCACCAACACGCAGCGCACCACCCGAATGACCGCCGAATCCGCCGAGCGTGAAGGTGGCGGTCGAGCCGAGATATTCCGGTGCCGCAAACCCGCCCGCCACCGCCAGATAACTCCGCTGCCCAGGGCCGGTAATGGCGCCAAGCGCCAGCACCTGCCCGGCGCGCAACCGCACAGGCCGGTTATACGGCACGGGCTGTCCCTCCAACAGCGCCTCCATCTGCGCCCCGGTCAGCGCAATCGTTGCGTCATGCATAAATTTAAGCGTGGGGCCACAGAGCGTCAGTTCGAGCGCGGTTTCGTTCGGATCATTGCCGAGCAAAATATTCGCGGCAATGAAACTCTTATCATCCATTGGGCCACTCGGCGGAATGCCGACCTCCCAGTAGCCGAGCCGCCCGGGCAGGCTTTGCAGCGATGACAGCGCACCGCCATCGAGCACCGCGACGGATTGCGGGATATAGCCAAAATCGTTAAGCGTGCGGGTCGTCATCGCACCTGACACAAATTCAGGAATTTTCATAATATTACGGCAATAATCCATATTCGTCTCGATCCCGCTAATATCCGCCACCGCGAGCCCGGCGCGCAGGGCGGCAATAGCCTCCGTGCGCGTGGCGCCGGTCGCGATGAATTTGGCGAGCATCGGGTCGTAATACGGTGAAACCTCCGTGCCGGTTTCCACCCAGCCATCCACGCGCAAGCCAGGCGGGGCGGCGTAATTGATGATGGTGCCCGAAGCCGGACGGAAATTCTCGGACGGAATTTCCGCATAGATTCGCGCCTCGATGGCGGCACCCTTGGCGATGAGACTTTCCTGCGCGGGCAGGACGAAGCCGCCCGCCGCCTGGCGGATCATCCATTCCACGAGATCGACACCGTAGAGCTCCTCGGTCACGCCATGCTCCACCTGAAGCCGCGTATTTACCTCAAGAAAATAGAATTGCCGCGTCTCGGCATCGTAGATGAACTCCACCGTCCCGGCGGAGGCATAGGCCACGGATTTCGCCAGTACCAAAGCCGCATCTTGCAATGCTGCAAGCGTTTCCGTGGTAATATTCGGCGCCGGCGCTTCCTCGATAATTTTCTGGTTGCGCCGCTGGAGCGAGCAGTCCCGGCACCCGAGCGAGACGACATTGCCCTTGCCATCGCCGAAAATCTGCACCTCGACATGGCGCGCCCGGGCAACATATTTTTCTATGAATAACGCCGCGTTACCAAAATTATTGGCCGCCAGCCTGGCCGTCGTCTCGAATGCCCGACGCAATTCATCGGCATCGTTGCACAATACCATGCCGATACCGCCACCGCCCGCGGAGCTTTTCAGCATTACGGGATAGGTGATGCCGGCCGCCGCGCGTAGTGCCGCCGCCGCATCCGGCAGCACACCGGAGCCCGGCAGCATCGGCACGCAGGCTTTCGCGGCAAGCGCGCGGGCCGTGTGCTTCAGCCCAAAATCGCGCAAATGCTCTGGTGCCGGGCCGATGAATGTAATACCCGCGGCGGCGAGACGCGCGGCGAATTCCACACGTTCGGACAGAAAACCATATCCGGGATGCACGGCCTGCGCCCCCGTTTCGCGGCACGCCGCGATAATGGCATCGATATTGAGGTAGCTTTCAGCCGCCGGTGCCGGGCCGATGGCAACGGCCTCGCCAGCCGCGAGCACCGCCGGTGCGAATTTATCGGCATCAGAATACACCGCCACGGAAGCGATGCCCATTCTGTCCAGCGTCCGGCAGACACGGCGTAAAATCTCGCCCCGGTTGGCGATGAGAATTTTCGAGAACATCAGGTTTCCGAAACGATGATGCGGATGGGCGTGGGCCGAAAGCCGTTGCACGGATTATTGACCTGCGGGCAATTGGATATCAGCACGAGGATATCCATCTCCGCGCGCAGTTCGACAAATCCTCCCGGCGCGGAAACACCATCATCCACGGTAAGCTCGCCACCCGGGCGGATCGGCACGTTCATGAAGAAGTTGACGTTGGAGACAAGATCCCGCTTGCCAAGCCCGTAGCGCCCAAGCTCCGTCAGAAAATTCTCGCGGCACGCATGCATGAATCTCGTCTCATGTCCGAAGCGCACCGTGTTGCTCTCGCAGGAGCAGGCCCCGGCGCAGGTATCATGAAACCCACAAGTATCGGCGATGATCGTTGCCATCGCGCGGCCTTCATTGGAGAGCAAAACCGCGCCGGTTTCCAGATAAAAAGTCCCACCGCGCGCCGCCTGGGCCGCCAGCGTATCCTGCGCCGAATAACGCTCGGACGTATCGGCCGCGTTATAGAAAAGTGCATCCACCGCCTGCTGGCTTTCCAGATCGATGATCCTCATCAACTGTCCGGCCTTCAGCGTTACGGAATACGGCGCGCGGGCGGGCACCACCATGTCCGAGATGATGTTCATCGCGCATACTCCGGATCCGTGTTCTCGAAGCCGCGCACGGCCTCCTCGGTGAAGCGGCGGCACAGATCATTGGCCGCGGGAGGTCTGTGGCCGATTTCGATGATGAGCGTCCCGGTGGCCTCCTGAATGGGGCTCAGCGCATGGGGTGTGTTGGACAATGCGAGAATCAGATTCTGCTCGGCGCGCAGCTCGATCATCCCTCCCGCGGGCGGCGGTCCGGAAAAATGCAAGCGGCCGCCTTCATCCATCCGCAATGGTGAGAACAGGCTTATGGCGGGGCCAAGATCGCGGCGCGTCATGCCGAACTTCGCCGCCGCGAGGCGCAGATTATCGCGCCCGTTGCGCCCGCCCGGCATCTGCGCCGGACTGTTGGGGCCGATGATACTGTCATGCCCGGCGCCCGTATCCGCCGTGATCGAGGCGAGAACCCGCCCCATATCAGAGAACAGCACGCGGCCCGTCGTCAGCACCGTCGTCCATTGTACCTTCACCGTATCGCCGGCATTATAACGCTCGGAAACATCATCGGCATTCCACAGAAACAGCGCGGCACCCGGCGTGGCTTGTGGGTTATGGATGCGGATAACATCAAATCGCCGGAGTTTAAGTGCCACATAACCGCCGGGCGGAATGCTCTCGGTTTTCCACGGCGTGGAAAGTGGCGTCAATTCAGCCTCAGGCACGGGTGCCGCCGCCCGTTCGCGCGCTTTTGCCTGCAGCGCTTCATAGCGCGCGCGATATTGCGCGGGCGTCAGACTGTCCAGATCGGGCGATTGTGCATCCCGGCTCATTGCCGCGCCCCCAGGGCCACGATGGGGGCCAAACGCTGCGCCGGAAAGCCCGCGACGCGCCAGACAACCAAATACCTGCACTGAAAAAGCATCGGACGGCAGCTCCACTCATCAAGCTGCCGGGCCGTCCCGGACTTGCGACCCGCAAGGGGGCGAGGACGTGGCCTCCGCCAGCCCAGTCTAGCAAATGGCCGCTCACGGTCAATATCTATTATTGCAACATGTTCCAGGATTTCACGCCCCAGCCCCGCCAGGATGCCGCCAGAGCGTATGCAGGCCTGAGCGCCACGCTGCTTTCCGGCTCATGCACGGCAAACTCCTGGCCGCCTGAAGCCAGTGCGGCTATTCCGCCATCAAGGACTGCCGCGTTTCACCCGGAGCTTCTGAAAGCGTAACGCCAACAGCCTTCGATGATCAGTCATCGAGGGTTGTTGGTATTTTCATGATCAAGGCGCCCCCGCCAGCTGTAGCGACAGGTTGAAATCCCGGCCATTCACGGTGGTAAGCCGCAGGCTGTAGCCGTCCTGCATCGTGGGTGGCGTGACCGCGGGCAGGGTGATACGCGCCGCGGCGCCCATGCCGCTGACAATCCCGAATGGCCCGGCCTTGAATTTCTGGTAGGGGAAGTCATTGCTGAAGGCTGTGGCGGGCAGGGCGGTCAGGGCCGCGGTGTTCCAGCTTTCCACGGCCTGGCCGTTGCGCATCACCGCCGCGCTCACAATATGCGAAGGCTCTTCCGGCGTGCCGCCATCGAGATAGGCATGGAAGCTCACCGAACCATCGGCCATCAGCACGCCGTTGCTCAGCGCGTAATCATGCCTGGTAGGGCTTACCGGGCCGCTATGAAACGCGGAGAACACGGAGCCGCGATAGTAGTTATACGTTCCCACGTTGAACAGCACCGTGAAGGCGAACAGGGCCAAAGCCGTGTTGCGATATGCCACCGGCCTGAGCGGCAGCGGCAGGCTGCCCCCGAGCCAGCGGAACCAATTGCGTTCCGCCAAAGCCGGATTACGGCGCAGCAGCACATTGTCCAGCGAATAGGCGCCACTGCCGGCAAGCACCAGCGTCGCCCCCATGCCGAGATTGGCCGCCGCCATGGTCCATTCATCGATGCAGGTCGCACCCTGCCAGCCGAACATCAGCATCAGCGAGATCGACAGCCCAATGGTCATAACGGCGGCGGCCCGCGTGAACAGCCCGGTAATCAGCATCAGCCCGGCGACCAGCTCAATCGCGCTGAAAACGATCACGCTGGCGTAAAGCAGGATGAAATGATGCAGCAGATAGGCGATGATCTTGTCAGTGCCAAGCAGCGCGCCGGGCATCGCGGTCTGGAATTTATAGGCCATCCAATGCCCGTGCGGGTTGAGCTTCTGCGGCCCGTAGATGAACCGGCGGGAGCCGCCACCCCAGTAGATGAAGCCCTGAATGAAGCGCACGGCCAGCAGCCCGATCGCCGCATTGCGCCAGCCCGTATCGGCAATGCCGGAGGGTACGGAGGTAGACATGTAGCTGCTCCTTTGTTGGAACCGGCGCTGCCCTGTGCGGGCCGGTTCATCCGTTATATGGTTTGAAGCCGTATCGTTCGAATATCGCCAGTGCCTGGGGTGAATGGATGAAATCCAGCCAGGCACGCGCGGCATCCGGATGTGCTGCCCCGCGCACCATGGCGCCGGCATAGATCGCGGTGGTATTATCCGCCGCCGGTATCGTAATATCCTCGATCGGATGCCCCGCCTGCTCCTGGAACACCGCCTCGGATTTCCACGTCACACCCGCATCCGCCAGCCCCTGCATTATAAATAGCGGCGTCTGGCGATGGTGGATATGGGTCAGCACGGTCGTGCCGTTCTTAACCCCTGTATCGTAAATGGCACGCTCGAGCGCACTGCCGCCGGCTTTCGTCAACGAGATCTGGATCTGCCGCGCGATGCCCTCATAGGCGGGGTTGGGCATCACCACATGCACGCCGGGCCTGTCGAGATCCGCGAGCCCCGTGATATGCGCGGGATTGCCCTTCGGCACCATGATGGTGAGGTCATTGGTCACGTAAGGCACGGCCGGACCGGCGAGCTTACCCTCGGTAATCAGTGCCTTCACCTTCTTCAGCCCCGCGAAATACGCATCGGGCCTGGCGGTGAAGGTCATGTTGCCGGAGGTGAACACGCCGCCCGCCTGCATGGCCTCAACCAGCATCCCGGGCGGTATGGTAACGTAAAATATTCTGCCCTTATATTCCGGCCGCTGCGCTTCAAATGCGGCGACAAGTGGTGCCATGGCGAAAAAATAATTACCGCCGACATAGAGCACCAGTTTCGGAGCGGTCAGGTCGCCATGGAAATCCGCCATGTCGTCCACTTCCGGCACGGTGAAGCCAAAGCCTTTGTGCGTGGCATCGTTATTGGCGCCATGCTGCCAGGGCGGAAAAATATCCTCCTGGTAGCGTGGCGCTTCGGCCTGGCCCTTCCATCCGGTATCGGGCGCCGCGGCAGGTTGTGCCGCGGCGCATAAGGGCAGCGCGGCGCACAGCGCCAGCGCCGATAGCCGAAAACTCCTCCAAAGGTCATTTTTCATGTTCATTCCATCAAACTCTCGAACAGGGATCATGAGGCGGTATAGTGGAAACCGGCGCGTTGCAGTTGCGGAATCGTGCCGACAACACCGGGGCTCAGCACAATGCCGGGAATGAGGTGGTTGGTAAGCTCCGCCGCCAGCGCCTCATGCGAGAGCTTGTCAGGGTTCTTGCCGTTCTTCAGCAATGCGCCGGAAAACTCCCAGATCGCGTTATGGCAGCCGATGAATACGACTCCCCGGCGCTGCAGCACCGTAATGCTGTTGGCCGCCGGTGCGTAGGCGCCCGCGGGGTTGTTGAAGTCCGCCGCATCGGCCGAGGCGGCGGCGGGAACATCGATCAGCGTGTTCGCCTTGAATTTACCCTGGGTCACGGTGGCAAGATCGTATTTATCCCAGATCGCCTCGTCATACAGCGCCAGATGCGCCGTGCCATGCGTTGCCGATACCGCGAGAAAATCCGGGTTCTTCCAGGAGAACACCTGCGCGTTCAGCGCGTTTCGCATCAGGTTGAGCCACGGGCCGCCAAGCACCGTGTTATCCCACACCTGGGCCGGGCTTCCGGCATAGCCGATTACCGCGTTCAGCGCATCGCTGTCCCACTGGTCGGCATTGGTCAGTATCATCGGCACGGTCTTGAAGTCACGCCGGCGGGACGCCTTGGCAAGCGTGGCGGTGAGCGCGTCCAGCGTGGTGGCACCTTGCGGTTCCATCGCCGGGCTTGCCTCAGCCGCACGGGCGGTTTGCCGCGCCATGGCGGCAAACCCCACGGCCCCCGCGGAAATGCCGAGGCCCCGCAACAGGCTCCGGCGGTTGGCCTGGGCGGCCATCGCAACGTTGGTTTTTTCTTCTGACATGGAGCGTCTCCTTCTTGTTGTTAAGCGTAATGAGTTGATGGCTTCAGGCGGCATGCATCAATGCGCCGCCACTGCGCCAGAGCATGTAGATCGCGACGACAAAAATCAGCCCGGCAAACACCGTCGCGAGCCGGCCGCGATCGGCGGAGAGCCGCCGCGCCGCCGCCGCGCCGCCAGCCCCTCCCACGACCCCGCCGGCGATGAACACCACGGCCAGGGTCCAGTCCACCATCCCGGAAAACGCGTAATTCACGGCCGTCGTCAGGCCGAACGCGCTCACCGCGACCAACGATGTGCCGACCGCATTCAGAATGGGCATGCCGGTAGAGGCGATCAGGCCGGGCACGATCAGAAACCCGCCGCCAATGCCGAAAAATCCTGAGAACACACCCGTTCCGAAGCCAAAACCAATAACCTTCGGCGCGTTTTCCCGGTTGCACTGCGCCTCCGCCAGTCCGGTATTGTTACGGGAGCGCAGCATCATGACCCCGATACCGATCATCAGCAAAGCGAACAGGAAGAGCAATTGCTGGCCATTCACGCTCTTGCCCAGCGTCGAGCCGAGCAGCGCGCCGATAATGCCAGCGGCGGCGTACACCCCCCCGCAACGCCATTTCACGCAACGCGCCCGGGCATGGCTTATCAGCCCCGTCGCGGCATTGGCCGCCACGGCGAGTGCGCTCGTGCCGATGGCGACATGCGGGTCCCGCACCCCGACAAGATAAACCATGAGCGGCACCGCGAGGATCGATCCGCCGCCGCCCACGAGCCCGAGCGTGAAGCCGACCAGCAGGCCGCTCACCGCACCCAGCCCGTATTGTGTGGTGTCGAGGACCATGCCGCCGCTCATCCGGGAGGCTCGGGCATCACGCGGCGTCCAGCGGGATTTTCAGATAGCGTCTGCCGTTATCCTCGGCCGGCGGCAGGCGCCCGCCCCGCATGTTCACCTGGATCGAGGGCATGATCAGCCGCGGCATGCCGAGCGTCGCATCGCGGGCCTGGCGCATGGCGACGAACGTATCCTCGGACACGCCGTCATGCACATGCACATTCTCCGCCCGCTCCGCCCCGACCGTGGTTTCCCAGCAATATTCCGCGCGCGCCGGCGTCTTGTAGTCATGGCACAGAAACAGCCGGCTATTCCCAGGCAGAGCGAGCAGGCGGCGGATGGAGCGGTAGAGCTGGCGCGCATCCCCGCCGGGAAAATCCGCCCGGGCGGTGCCGTAATCGGGCATGAACAGGGTATCGCCGGTGAACACCGCGTCGCCGATCACATAGGCCAGATCCGCGGGCGTATGGCCCGGTACATGCAGGGCCACGGCCTGCAATCCGCCGATCTGGAAGGCATCGCCATCCTGGAAGAGTACGTCAAAATCCGACCCGTTCCGGAGAAAGCCAGCGCCGGCATTGAACAGATCACCGAAAATCCGCTGCACATCGACGATTTTCGCACCGATGCCGAGCCTGCCCCCGAGCCGCTCCTGAAGATACGGCGCGGCGGAAAGATGATCCGCATGGGCATGGGTTTCCAGCAGCCAGTCCACACCCAGCTCCTCCTGCGTGACATAGGCCAGAATCGCCTCCGCTGCGGCGAGGGAGGTACGGCCCGAGGCGGGGTCGTAATCGCGCACGCTGTCGATAATCGCGGCGCGGCGGGTGGCAGGATCATGCACCACATAGCTGACCGTGAATGTTTCCGGATGGAAAAACGCCTTTACCGGCACGGCCCCGGCCGGAGTCGCTTCAATCAGGCCCGCAGCGCGCCGCCAGGCTTCATTACGCATGGAGTTCCTTAATTATTAATTATATGATATATGTAACTATGAAGATTATAGGACGTCAAGTAAAGCTTCGGTAATCCTGGCCAATGGAATCTGGCAGTGGAGTCTGGCAGTGGAAAATGTACAAATTGGCGTCGATATGCGGATTGGAGACCAGATGGACGATGAACTCACCCCAGCGCTCTCCCCGCGGCCATTGCGTATCGGCGATGCCGCGCCCGATTTCCGGGCCCGCACCACGCAGGGTGAGGTGAAGCTCTCGGGCTACCGGAAGCGCTGGCTGGTGTTTTTCTCCCATCCGGCGGATTTCACCCCCGTCTGCACCTCCGAGTTCGTCGCCCTGGCCCGGGCCGCCGACCGTTTCGCGGCGCTGAACTGCGCCCTGCTGGGCCTTTCCGTGGATAGTTTATTTTCCCACCTCGCCTGGCTGCGTGCGATCCGCGATGTCTTTGGCGTCACCATCCCGTTTCCGGTGGTGGAAGATCCGAGCATGGCGGTGGGCCGTGCCTATGGCATGATCGCCCCGGGCGTGCCGGACAGCGCCGCGGTGCGCGCGAGCTATTTCATTGACCCGGACGGGATTATCCGCGCGATGACTTGGTATCCGAACAATGTCGGCCGCTCGGTCGAGGAAATGCTGCGCCTGGTCATGGCGCTGCAGATGACCTCGGGCGATCAGGCGCTGGCGCCGGAAGGCTGGCAACCCGGCGCCCCGGGCCTGGCGCCGCCCGCTTCCAGCCTGGCGGAGATGGCGCCGGGGGCGGACTGGTTCTGCCGCCAGGCGGATAAGGCATGACCGCGTTACACAAGGACCGCGCCCGCGCGATTGCGGTGGCGGAGACGCTGAAACTCTTTGCCCAGCCGCAGCGGCTGATGATCCTCTCATACCTTCTGGCGGGGGAGCGGACGGTCAGCGAGATCAATGCCGCCACCAGCATCGGCCAGCCGGCATTGAGCCAGCAGCTCGCGGCGCTGCGGGGCAAGGCGCTGGTCCGCACCCGCCGCCACGGCACGCAGATTTTCTATGCCCTGGCGGATGAAACGGCCACGCCATGGATACGCTGCCTTGAGGCGATGTTCGGCGCCGGCACCGCCCCCTTCGCCGCCATCCAGGCCACGGCATCGCCCGGTCCAGCCCAGGCCGCCGCGCCGCGCCCGGCCGGTGCCGCGGCTTTTGTGCAAATGCTCGGCAAGAATTATTAAGGCGCGGGCAACGCCGCTTCCACGCCGCGCCCTGTGTTCCCATTCGAAACCACCTGAACCGGCCCTCAAACAGGGCGCTTGAGCCAGAGCGCCAGTCTATCTGCCCCATTTTGTTGTTTGTTTTCAACGCTTTTTAGCCATGCTAAAATAGCATAACACCAGCTGGACCACATGCCTTACATCCCGATCCGCTTCGCCCACTCAATGCCTGAGCGGGTGGACGAAGCGCGACGCATCGGAAGCTCGACGCATCGGAAGCGCGACGCATCGTACGTGCCAAGAGTCAGGTTGCCGATAATCAGTTTGCGCTAATCAGTTTGCCGCGGACCCGGTCGGGTACAGCAACCACGAGACGCATCCTGCTAGGTCGAAATCGGTCCCCCTTCCATGGTGGCCGGGATCAATTGGAGACGCTTGATGTCGCACATACGGTTCATAACGATGCGAAGTCCACGCAGCCTCGCCTGAGCGCGTCCGCGCATGTCCGCATGCGCGCCCCGCGTTTCTTGTTGTTTTTTGAACAATCGGCGGGTCAGATTCAGCCTGCCGGCGATTTGCGAGGATTTTTCTCCATGAGCCTTATTGAAAACCGCGGCCTTATTGAAACCCACAGCCTCACCGAAACCCGCGCCGCCATAGGCCCGCCGCACCGCCATGTCTCCCTCCGCGCCGATAGCGATATGCTGCCCAGCGTGGCGGAAATGGTCAAAACCCTGCATCCGTCCGAGCCGTTGCACTGCATCCGCCCGGCCGCCATCAGCGCCGCGGCGCGGAATTTCGCCGCCGCCTTCAATGGCGACGTGCTCTACGCCGTGAAGTGCAATCCGGAGCCCGCCGTGCTGCGCGCCTTATGGGAGGGCGGCATCCGCCATTTTGACTGCGCCTCAATCTCCGAGGTCACGCTGGTCCGCCGCCTGTTTCCCGGCGCGCATATCCATTTCATGCATCCCGTCAAATCCCGCCCGGCCATCGCCGAGGCCTGGGTCCTGCACGGCGTGCGCGATTTCGTGCTCGATTCCTTCAGCGAACTCGACAAGATCATGGCGGAAATCACCGCCTCGGCGCTTGACCGCCCCGGCCTGTTCATCCGCATCGCCTTGCCCGAGACCGGCGCCGTCATCAATCTTTCCAAAAAATTCGGCACGGATTTTGCCACCGCCATCGCCCTGCTGCGCGCCGCCCGGCCTCTGGCCGGCCGCCTGGGTGTGGCCTTCCATGCCGGCTCGCAATGCCTCGACCCGCTGGCCTGGCGGGACGCCATCGCCCTGGCCGGCGAAGTCATCCTTGCCGCCGGCGTGCGCGTCGATGTCCTGGATGTAGGCGGCGGCTTTCCCGCCGCCTATCCGGACATGGACCCACCCCCACTCGGCGCCTTCATGGCGGAAATCGATGCCGCCTATGACCGTCTGAACATGCCCGGCCTGAGGCTGTGGGCCGAGCCCGGCCGCGCGCTTGTCGCCGGCGGCGGCTCTGTGGTGGTGCAGGTACAGCTCCGCCGCGACAACATGCTGTACATCAACGACGGCGTGTATGGCGCCCTGGCCGATGCCGGCGCGCTGAAATTCCGCTTCCCCACCCGCCTGCTGCATAGCCGCCACTCCGCCGGCGCGCCGGATGCATCGTTCGGCTTCTTCGGCCCGAGCTGCGATTCGCTCGATGTGATGAACGGCCCCTTCATCCTGCCCGATGACGTGGCCGAAGGCGACTGGATCGAGATCGGCCAGCTCGGCGCTTATGGCACATGCCTGCGCACCGCCTTTAACGGGTTCGACCGCGCCACTCTGGTCGAGGTCTCCGACCGCGCCATGCTCGAAGGCCCCGTTTCCGAGCCCCAGCCCTGATGTACTGATGGCCAAGCCCGTCCCGGCGCGGTAATCTCGCCGGAACGGAGGGTCACATGCTGCTCATCACCCGGGAAATGCCGCCAGCGGTGCTGGCGCGCGCGCAACGCGAGCACCAGCTGCGCGAGCTGCGCCTGACCGGCCGTTTCGCCCCGCATCACGTGCTCAATAATTGCGAGGGCGTCACCGCGATCCTCTGCATCCCGGCCGATATTTTTGACGCCGCCCTCATCGCCGCCTTGCCGGACAGCGTGAAAGTCATCGCCACCTTCAGCGTCGGGCTGGAACATATAGACCGCGATGCCGCCGCCGCGCGCGGCATAAAAATCTGCCACACGCCGGATGTGCTCACCACCGCCACGGCGGAACTGTCGCTCATGCTCATGCTCATGGCGGCGCGCCGCGCCGGCGAGGGCGAGCGCATCCTGCGCGCCGGGCTCTGGCCGGGGCTGGCGCCCACTTTTCATCTTGGTCGAGGCGTCGCGGGCAAGGTGCTGGGCATTTTCGGCATGGGGCGCATCGGCCAGGCTTTGGCCGGCATGGCGCGCGGGCTAAACATGCAGGTGCATTACCGCAATCGCCAGCGCCTGCCGCCCACGCTGGAGCAAGGTGCCATTTACCATGGCGAGGATGCCCGCTTCCTCTCCGCCATCGATTTTCTCTCCATCAACGCCCCTGGCGGGGCTGAGACATTCCACTGGCTCAACCACGCGCGCCTCGCTCGGCTCAAACCCGGCGCCATCATCGTCAATACCGGGCGCGGCACCATCATCGACGATGCCGCCCTCATCGCCGCCTTGCGCTCAGGCCATGTCGCCGCCGCCGGGCTCGATGTTTTCGCCCATGAGCCGAAAATTCCGGCGGGCTATCTGGCCCTGGAAAACGTGGTGCTGCTGCCGCATATCGGCTCCGCCACCATCGAGGCGCGCAACGCCATGGGCTTTCTCGCTTTGGACGGCATCAAGGCCGCTCTGGCGGCTTGACCAGGATCTCAAGGCCGCTCTGGCGGCTTGACCAGGATCAATGTCCCGGTTTGCGTCCAGCCTCAGCATGTTCCCATTCAGCAAAGGGAGCCACGCTCATGGCGGCACAACATCTCAACCTGCTCATCGTCATCGCCGATGCCGAGCATGCCCGCTTCGTCCGCCCCGCCGAGGAGGATAACACGCTGCGTTCCTCCAGCCGGGTCCAGCCGGAGGAGGGCCATGGCGGCGCCGAAAATCAGGCGCATAACCAGCATCCGGAAAAATTCGCCACCTGGGTTGCCGGGCAGCTCAACCAGCATGCCGCCAGCTATGATGAGCTGGTCCTGGTCGCCCCGGCCCATACGCTTAGCCTGATCGGCGCGCATCTCGACAAGCCGGCTCAGGCCAGGCTCATCGGCAAACTGGACAAGGATCTGGCGAAAATCTCCGACCACGATCTGTGGCCGCATGTGAAACACTGGGTCCGCCGCGTGCACCGGGCGAAGCTGCTATAACGCCGGCTGGGAGAAGCCGGCCTATTCCTTGAGCCAGACCGGCTCCTTGAGCTTCGCCACAAACGCCGCATGCGCGGCCTTCTGCGCCTCGCTCACCTCGATCACCCGCACCACCCGGTCCACTGGCGCGTCATATTGCGCGAAGGCCAGCGCCTGCTCCGTCTCCAAAATCAGCCCGCGCTGCCGCCCGCCGGTCAGCTCCACATACACTTCCGCCAGCAGCTTGCAGTCCAGCAGCGCATTATGCGTGCTGCGCGCCGAGAGATCGACCTCGAACCGCCGGCACAGCGCGTCCAGGCTGTTCGGCATGCCGGGAAACCGCGCCTTCGCCAGCACCAGCGTATCGATCATGCGCCCGCGATCCAGCTTCGGTTTGCCGATGCGCGTCAGCTCATGGTCGATAAAGCCGAAATCGAACGGCGCGTTATGCGCCACCAGCGGCGCATCGCCGAAGAATTCAAGCATCGCATCCGCCACATCGGCGAATTTCGGCTTGCCCTCGACATGCGCGTTGGTAATGCCATGCACCCGCGTGCTGTCGCTCGGAATATCCCGCTCGGGGTCGAGCAGCGCGTAAAACTGCGCCCCCGTCGGCAGGTCGTTGAACAGTTCGATGGCGGCGATCTCGATCACCCGGTCGCCGGTCAGCGGCTCGAAGCCCGTGGTTTCCGTATCGAACAGGACCGAGCGGCTCATAATTTCAGTTCCTCTAATTTCAGTTCCGCGAAAATACGCGCCACCTGCGCCTGCGTGTTTTCAAGCGTGCCGCTGGTATCGACGATAAAATCCGCCAGCGCGCGCTTCTGCGCATCGGGCATCTGCCGCGCGATGATGGCCTCGATATCAGCCAGCTTCACGCCGCGCGCCAGCACCCGCGCCACCTGCATCGCCCGCGGGCATGATACCACGATCACCTTATCCATCCCGCCTTGCACGCGGCTCTCGAACAGCAGCGGTACATCCAGCAGCACCGCGCGCCGCCCGGCCTGGCGCGCCGCCGCGATGAGCCCCGCCTGGCGGTCCCGCACCAGCGGATGCATGATCGCCTCAAGCCGCTTCATTTCAGCATCATCGGCCAGCACCCGCGCGCGCAACGCCGCGCGGTCCAGCACCCCCTCATGCACCGTGCCGGGAAACGCCGCGTCAAGCGCCGGGATCGCCGCGCCATCTCTCGCCTGCAACGCATGCACCTCGGCATCCGCGTTGAAAACCGGGAGGCCATGTGCCGCGAACATTCCGGCCACGGTCGATTTACCCATGCCGATCCCGCCGGTCAGCCCGAGCAGCATCATGCGGCGGCAATCCGGTACAATTCGTCATCCACCACCGGCGTCACGCCGAACCAGGCGGCGAAACCCGGCACGGCCTGGTGCAGCAGCATGCCGAGCCCGCCCACCGCGCGCAGCCCCCGCGCCGCCGCCTCGGCGAGCAACGCCGTCTCAAGCGGCGTGTACACGATATCCGCCACCGCCATGCCGGCGGCGGCGCGGTCCAGCCCCATCTCCAACCTCTCATGTCCGGCCATGCCGAGCGAGGTGGTGTTGACCAGCAGCGCGAAATCGCTACAGGCCGCCGCGCGTTGCGCCCAGGGCAGCAGCCGGGCAGGGGGCAGGGCGGCCGCCAGCGCCGCGGCGCGCTCCGGCGAGCGGTTGGTAATCGTCACCTCCGCCCCCGCCTCCTGCAACGCCGCCACAATCGCCCGCGCCGCGCCGCCCGCCCCCAGCACCAGCACCGGCCCGGCCGGCGCCACGCCATGCGCGCGCAGATTGGCAATAAACCCGTACCCGTCAGTATTGCGCCCCTCGATACCCCGGGGCCCGAAAACCAGCGTGTTCACGGCCCTCGCGCGGCGGGCGAAATCCTCCACTTTGTCGCACACGGCAAAGGCCGCCTCCTTGTGCGGGAGCGTCACATTCGCCCCGGCGAAGCCGGCTTTGGCCAGAGCCCGCGCCACTTCGGCGAAATTCTCCGGCGCCACCGGCAGCGGCACATAGGCGCCATCGATGCCATGGCGTTGCAGCCAGAGCCCATGAATACGCGGCGAGCGGGAATGGGCGACCGGCCAGCCGATTACCCCGGCAAGCCGGGCGGAGCCGGATAGGAGTCGCATGGCGCGACACCACCACGGCGCATGGCGCTTGCCAAGAGCAGCAGCAGCAGCACCGGCACCAGATGCGCGTAGCGCGGCATCCAGGGCAGCAGCCCGGGGGCGAACCAGACGAGAAAATACAGCACGGGCTCGCCCGGGAAAAACCCCGCCGCCCGCCGCTCCCGCACCAGCAGCGCCACCGCCAGCGCCACCCCGAGCAGGTCGTAATCATGCAGATACGGGCTGGCCAAAGCCGAGAGCACGAGCAGCACCGCGGGCCGCCGCGTCCATAGCCCCGCCGCGATACAGGCGGCACTCACCACCGCCTGCCCGAGCAGCGCCCCACGCACCCCGGCATAGGGCTTCAGCGCGGCGAACACGCTGATCAGCCCGCCCGCGAATTCCGGCGGCTGGCCGGTGAGCAGCACCTTGCTCATGGCCGGGCTGGTATAATGCACGAAGCCCAGCCACGCCGCCGGGCCGAAGGCCAGCAGCGAGGCGCCGGCCAGCAGCACCGCCGCCAGCGCCGCCCAGGCAAAGGCGATGGGCCGGCGGCGCAGCAGATGCAGCGGCAGCACCAGCCCGAGCTGCGGCTTGATCGTCGCCAGCCCGATCAGCCCCCCGGCCAGACGCGGCCGCGCCTCCAACAGCAACAGCCCGCCGCCCAGCAGCGCCGTCATCAGTGCCGCGTTCTGGTGCTCCAGCGCATTCTCCAAACTCGCCGGCGCCACCGCGATGGCGGCGATAAACCACCAGCTCTGCCCGCTCAGGCGCAACAGCAAGGCCAGCAGCGCCAGGCTGGCAACATCGAAGCTCAACACGTCGCCCCAGGGCGGCAGGAGCGAAAAACCGGCGGCGACCAGCCCATAATTCGGCGGATAGCTCCACAGATGATACGGCAGCTTGCCATAGAGCCCCTGCAAAAAAGCCTGATACGCGCCGTGGTCGAATAATAGCGGCAACTGGTGGTGCCGCAGCAGAAACCCGCCGGCCCAGAAATCCAGCCCATCGCGCAGCGCCTTGCCGGTATAGCCGTGCCGTTCGCCCCATAATATGGCGTAGGCCTCGCAGAGCGAGGGCAGGGCACACACCGCCAGGATCAGCCCCAGTTTAACACGGGCCGAGAATTGACTTGTTTCGTCCATATGCGCTTTATTCCGGGCTTTCTGTCCGCGCCTTGAAAGCACATCCATGTACCCCGCGCTAATGCCGAATTACAATCGGGCCGACCTCGCCTTCACCCATGGCACCGGAGCCTGGCTGCATGCGGAAAACGGCCGCCGCTACCTGGATTTCGGCGCCGGCATCGCGACCTCCTCGCTCGGCCACGGCCATAAGCATCTGGCCGCCGAAATCGCCGCCCAGGCGGCCCGGGTCATTCACGTCTCCAACCTGTACCGCGTGCCGCAGGCCGAGCGCCTGGCCGCGCGCTACGTGGCGGCCAGCTTCGCCGACAGCATCTTTTTCTGCAATTCCGGCGCCGAGGCCAATGAGGCGCTGGTCAAAGCCATCCGCAAGGCGCAGTCCGATGCCGGCCATCCGGAACGCACCCGCGTCATCTGCTTCGAGGGCGCCTTCCACGGCCGCACCCTGGCTATGATCTCGGCCACCGGCAACGCCAAATACCTCGCCGGGTTCGGCCCGCCGGTCGCGGGCTTCGACCATGTGCCCTTCAACAATCTGAACGCCTTGCGCGCCGCCATCACGGCGGAAACCGCCGGCATACTGGTCGAGCCCGTGCAGGGCGAGGGCGGCGTACGCCCGGCTGAGCCGGGCTTCCTGGCGGGGCTGCGCGCCGCCTGCGACGAATTCGGCCTGTTCCTCGGCTTCGATGAGGTGCAGACCGGCATGGGCCGCAGCGGCAAATTCTTCGCCCATGAATGGTCCGGCATCACGCCTGATATCCTGTCCTCCGCCAAGGGCATCGGCGGCGGCTTCCCCATGGCGGCGGTATTCGCGCGTGAAGCCCTGGCCAAGGCATTGGTCCCGGGCAGCCACGGCACCACCTATGGCGGCGGCCCGCTCGCCTGCGCCGCCGGCAATGCGGTGCTCGACGTGCTGCTTGCCGACGGCTTTCTCGACCAGGTCAACCATACCGCCGCCTATCTGCGCGCCGGGCTCGAGGCCCTGGTCAGCCGCCACGGCCAGGTCTTCACCGAGCTGCGCGGCCTTGGCCTGCTGCTCGGCCTGAAATGCGCCGTGCCCAACGCCGCTGCGCAAACCGCCGCCATGGAGGCCGGGCTGCTCACCGTCGCCGCCGGCGAGAACGTGCTGCGCCTGGCACCACCTCTCATCATCGGCCGCGCGGAATGCGACGCGGCGCTGGACATGCTCGAAACCACGGCGCGGCGCCTCAAGCCCGCCGCAACTGAGGCTTTGGCGAAATAACATGAGCGCGGTGGTAGAATTGCGGCCAGGCCCGCCCCGGCATTTCCTTGATCTCCGGCATTTCTCCGGCGCCGACCTGCGCGCCCTGCTCGACACCGCCGCCGCCTTCAAGCGCGCCCGGCGCAATGGGGCCAAAAAACCCCTGGCCGGCAAAACCCTGGCGATGATCTTCGAGAAACCCTCCACCCGCACCCGCGTCTCCTTCGAGGTCGCGGTGAAGGAGCTGGGCGGGGACGCCATCGTGCTGTCCTCGCGTGACATGCAGCTCGGGCGGGGCGAAACCATCGCCGACACCGCCCAGGTCCTCTCCCGCTTCGCCGACGGGCTGATGCTCCGCACCGACAGCGCGGCCAAGCTCCACGCCCTGGCCCGCCACGCCACCGTGCCGGTCATCAACGGCCTGACCGATCTTTCGCATCCCTGCCAGATCATGGCCGATATCCTCACCTTCGAGGAACATCGCGGCCCCATCGCCGGGCAGAAAATCGCCTGGATCGGCGACGGCAATAACGTCGCCGCCTCGCTCATTGAAGCCGCCGCCCGCTTCAATTTCACGCTGCATCTGGCCTGCCCGGCCGGCTACTGGCCGCGCCCCGAGGTGCTGGAATGGGCCCGGGCGGAAAAAGCCGATGTCGAGGTGACCATCGACGCCGAAGCGGCGGCCGAAAACGCCGCCTGCATTGTAACCGACACCTGGCTCTCAATGTCAGACTCAGAAGACCAGGCCGCCGCCCGCGCCGCCGCCTTCGCGCCCTATCAGGTCACCCCCGCGCTGATGGCCCAGGCCCAGCCCGGCGCCATCTTCCAGCACTGCCTCCCCGCCCATCGCGGCGAGGAAGTCGCGGCCGAGGTAATAGACGGCCCCGCCTCCGTGGTGTTCGACGAAGCCGAAAACCGCCTGCACGCCCAAAAAGCCATTCTGGCTTGGTGCATGGGGTAATCCGGCCCGGCTTACGGCTGGGTGGCGAAGGCGCCCGTACTGTATCCCGGCTGCGCCGGTTCCCCGAAGGCCGCCAGTATCTCCCGGAAACGCGCCGCCACATTGTCCCGGTATTCCGGATGGGTGATGATATATGGCGCATTCGCCGCCACCGCCCGCACCACGGCGCGGCCCAGCCAGACTGGCTCCATCATGCTGGCGCGGATGGCCTCGGCCCGTTGCGGATCGGCGACCGCCTTTAACAGATCCGTCTCCGCCATGCGGCTGCGCGTCAATCCTGGAAACAGCGTCGAAACCCCGACGCCGCGCGGCGCCAGCTCCTGCCGCAGCGCATCCGAAAGCCCGAGCACGGCGAATTTGCTCGCTGAATAGGCCGCGAAACTGCCATGCGGCATCAGCCCATTCATCGACGAGGTATTCACGATATGCCCGCTGCCACGCGCGCCCATGGCCTCGGCAAAGCTGATCACGCCGTTATAAACGCCGGTCACGTTGATCGCGATGATCCGGTTGAACGCTTCGGGCGGGATCGCGGTGAGCGGCTTGAAACCCGAGGAAATTCCCGCATTATTGCACAATACATCGATGAGCCCGTGGCGTGCCTCGATCAGCCGCCGCGCCGCCGCCCAGCTCTCGAGCGAGGTCACATCCAGCGCCGTCACCATCACATCGGTGCCGGCGGGCAGTCCGGCCGCCACCGTCGCGGCATGGTCCCCGTTGATATCGGCCAGGATGATTTTCGCGCCCTGCTCGGCAAAGGCCAGCGCCATGCCTTGCCCGATACCGCCGCCACCACCCGTGATCAGCACGCTCTTGCCCGCGATCTGCATCGTCCATTCCTCCGCTTTTATAATTTACAACATCATTGTCGCAAAAATTCGCAGGATGGAAAAGAGGCCATGCCGGCCCGCCGCGGTTTAATCGCCTCAGGGTTTGACTATGTAATGCCCAGGAGGAACCATGATGACCAAGCTTCTCGATAAATCCGCCCTGACCAGCCTGCCCAAAAAATGGACGCTCAGCGGGGATGAAAAATCCATCCACCAGAATTTCGAATTCAAAACCTTCGCCGAGGCGTTTTCCTTCATGACTCACGTCGCCCTGCTCGCGGAAAAAGCCGACCATCATCCCGATTGGTCGAACGCCTACAACAAGGTAGACATCACCCTTTCAAGCCATGATGCCGGCGGCCTCACGCAGAAGGATATCGACCTCGCCGCGCAGATCTCGCATTTCGTCTGGCTGCCGCAAAACTGATCAGCGAACCACTCAGCCGCCCGGCACGGCAATCCAGCGCGGACCGGGATTGGTGCCATCCGCCGCATTGCCATCCACCAGAAACACCGGCGGCGCGTTCCCCAGCGCCGTAACCCGCGCCTGCAGCGCCCCGGCATCGGCCACGGTCAACCCATTCACCTGCTCGATCACATCCCCCGCGACAATCCCGGCTTTCGCCGCCGCGCCGGTGGCGGACATCACCGACACCCCGCTGACCACGCCCTGCACCGCGGGCTTGCCCGCCAGCCCGAGCCCGAGCGCGCTCAGAATCACCGGCGCCGCTGGCGGCGGCGGCGGCAAAATCAGGCTCTCATCCAGCGGCGGCGGCGGCGCGGTCACGGTCACATCCGCCTGGCCGATGCCGCCATCGCGGTAAAACCGCACCACCACGGTCTTGCCCGCCGGAATTTCGGCGGTGCGGATCAGCAAAGCCCGCGGGTTATCCACCGCCACACCATCCAGCCCCACGATCACATCGCCCGTATCGAGCACGCCGGCACTCGGCCCATTGGGGGCAACCGCGCCCACCAGCGCGCCTTTCGTGTCCGGCAGGGTCAGCACCGCCTGCACCTGCGGCGTCACCTCCTCGGTCGCCACGCCCAGCCAGCCGCGCTGCATCGCCCCGGTATGCGCGAGCGCCCGCGCCACGGGTGCCGCCATGGCGGAGGGAATGGCAAAGCCGATCCCATCGGAATCGCCATTGGGCGACTCGATGGCCGAATTCACCCCGATCACCTCGCCCGCCAGATTGAACAGCGGCCCGCCGGAATTGCCGCGATTGATCGCCGCATCGGTCTGGATGAAATCGTCGAAACTCGTATCGCCGATCACCCGGTGCAGCGCGCTTATGATCCCGGCGGAGGTGCTCCCCGGCAGGCCGAACGGATTGCCGATCGCCATTACCCAGTCACCCACCCGCATCTTCCCGGAATCGCCGAATTTCAGGAAGGGCAGCCTGTGTCCGGCATCGATCTTCAGAACCGCAAGGTCGGCATCCTTGTCCCGCCCGGCGATCGTGGCATCGTAGACCGCGCCATCGGGGAAGGTCACGGTCACGGCGCTGGCGCCGTCGATCACATGATTGTTGGTGAGAATATAGCCCGCCGGATCGAACACGAAGCCCGAACCCAGCGATTCGATGGTTTTGGGCGGCGGCACCAGGCTGCCCGAGGTGTTCTCGGTGGTATCGGCGGTGCGCAGCGCGCTGCTATCGCCGCCAGTTTCGCCGCCATCCTGGCTGGCGTCAGCCGGCGGCGCGCTCGTCAGCGGCGCCATGGCGGCTATGCTCACCACCGCCGGCATCACCTGCGCCGCCAGATTGCCGAGCCCCAGCGGCAGCTCCGCCGCCCGCGCGGCACCCAGGCCGAACCCGGCGAAACTGAGGAGAGCAAGCAGGCGGGCGATCTGGCGCATGGCTAAACTTTGCGGCGCGGGGATGATCTTCGCAAGAGGCTGGGCTATGCCTGGGCCATGAATGAATCAGATATCCGCGCCGCCCTGGCGCCCTTCGGTCTCGAAACCCGGCTCGACGGTGTGCATGTCCAGGACGGGCTGGTCCAGGTCAGCCTGTTATCCTCGCGCGCGGAAGCCGCCGGGCTGGAGCCCCTGCGCCGCGACATCGAGGCCGCCTTGCGCGCCCTGCCCGGGGTGCGCTCCGCCAGCGTGGTGCTCACCGCCGCCACCAAGCCGGCCGCTCCAGCCGCGCCGGACTCCCTGCTGCCCGGCGTTAAAACCATCATCGCCGTGGCCTCGGGCAAAGGCGGGGTCGGCAAATCCACCGTCGCGGTCAATCTCGCCGTCGCTTTGGCGCAATCCGGCCTGAAAACCGGCCTGCTCGATGCCGATATCTACGGCCCCTCAGTGCCGCGCATGCTCGGCACCGCGGCCCAGCCGGAGGTGCGCCAGGGCCGCATCCAGCCCCTCACCGCCTGGGGCCTCACCCTCATGTCCATGGGCTTTCTGGTGCCGGAGGATAAAGCCCTGGTCTGGCGCGGCCCGATGGTGATGGGCGCGATTAACCAGATGCTGGGCCAGGTCGATTGGGGCACGCTCGACGTGCTGGTGGTCGACATGCCGCCCGGCACCGGCGATGCCCAGCTCACCTTGGCGCAAAAGGCCAAACCGCATGGCGCCGTCATCGTCTCCACCCCGCAGGACATCTCGCTGCTCGACGCGCGGCGGGGCATAAAAATGTTCGAACAGGTGAATGTGCCGATCCTCGGCATCATCGAGAACATGTCGTATTATGCCTGCCCGCATTGCGGCCACCATGCCGAGATTTTCGGCCATGGCGGCGCCCGGGCCGAGGCGATGCGCCTCGGCGTGCCCTTCCTCGGCGAAATTCCGCTCGAACGCGCCATCCGCGAAAGCGGCGATGCCGGCGCCCCCATCACCGCCGCGGCGCCGGAAAGCGAAACCGCCGCCGCCTTCCGCGCCCTGGCGGCACAATTGCGCGAGACCCTGCACATCTGATGGCGGAAATCGGCTTCTACCACCTCACCCGCACGGATATCCTCGCCGCCCTCCCGGCCCTGCTCGGCCGCACGCTGGCCCTCGACGAACGCGCGCTCGTGGTCTGCGCCGATGCCGCCACGCTGAACAAGCTCGATGCCGGATTATGGAGCTGCCTGTCGCCCGACTGGCTCCCCCACGGCACCGCCGCCACGCCGCACCCGGAATGGCAGCCTATTTTCCTCACCCTCGATGGCACCGCCAACCCGGCCGGCGCCAAATTCCTGTTCCGCCTCGGCGGTGCCGCCGCCGATCCCGCCGGCTTCACGCGCATGTTCGACCTGTTCGACGGCAATGACGACGAAGCCGTCCTGGCCGCCCGCGCCCGCTGGCGCGAGGCCAAAGCCGCCGGCCACACGCTCACCTACTGGAAACAGGAGGAAACCGGCTGGGTCAAAGCCGGCTGATCCCGATATCGGCGGGGCGTTCCGCAAGGCGCTTGACGCCCTGTAGGCCCGGTTATAACCCTGTCGGCCAAGAAAGATGCCCGACGCGAACAAGCGCGCAGGGGCGGTTTTTCAAGCAATCAAAGCTTTGAACCAAGGGGAAAACATGGCCAAAATCACCGTCAACGGGCTCGGCATCGCCTATGAGATCATCGGCAGTGGCAGCAAGACCGTGGCCATCACCCCCGGCGGCCGCTTCGCCAAGGAAACCCCCGGCGTGCGTGAGCTGGCCGAGGAACTGGCCAGAAACGGCATGAAGGCGCTCATCTGGGACCGCCCCAATTGCGGTGAATCCGATATCAGCTTCGATGCCGAGAGCGAGTCCATCCTCAACGCCGATACCTATGCCGGCCTGCTGAAAGCCCTGAATTTCGGCCCCACGCTGCTGGTCGGCGGCTCCGCCGGCTCGCGTGTCACCCTGCTCACCGCCATCCGCCATCCGGAAGTGGTCTCCGCTCTGTTCCTGCTCTGGATCTCGGGCGGTCCCATCAGCCTGGCCTCGCTCGCCGCGCATTACAACGCCGCCAACGCGGTCTCCGCCGTTATCGGCGGCATGGCGGCGGTCGCCGCTCTGCCCGAATGGGAGGAGCAGATCCGCCGTAATCCGGGCAACCGCGACCGCATCCTCGCGCAGGACCCGAAAACCTTCATCGCCACCATGCAGCGCTGGGCCGACAGCTTCCTGCCCAAGAGTCCCGCCCCCGTTCCCGGCCTCTCGCCGGAACAGCTCGGCGCCTTCAAATTTCCCGTCACCGTGCTGCGCAGCGGCGAGTCGGACCTCTACCACACCCGCGAAACCAGCGAGGCGCTGGCGCGGATGATCCCCGGCGCCGAATTGCGGGAGCCGCCCTGGGCCGACACCGAATGGAACGAGCGTTCAATGGATGCCGGCAAGGGCCTGTTCCTGAGCTGGCCGAAACTGGCGCCGCAGATTCTGGAACTGGCGAAAAAAATCTAACCGCGTCAAAAATCAGTCAAAACCGGAGGGACGAAACATGTCAGGCATTCAGGTTCGTGACCTACGGCACGGTCTGCCCTACGGCGCCATCGTTGCCGGCGTGACCTACGAAACGCTTGCCGATCCGCTGGTCCGTCAGCAGCTCAACGCCATCTTCGAAGATCGTGGCCTCATCGTCTTCGAGGGCGTTGAGCCCTCACAGAAAATGCACGTCACCGTCAGCAACGTGTTCGGTCCCCTCAAGGACCACCCCACCAACTCCACCCCGCGCGTCGATGGCGACGCGATACCCGGCGTCATCGACATGCACTCCAGGTCCCGCCCGTTCGATGGCAATACCGACGGCCTGGTCGAAATAAACGGCAAACTCCTCGCCCGTTTCTCGCCCTGGCATTTCGACCATTGTTATAACGATGAGCTTAACCGCGCCGGCGTGCTGCGTGCCGTCATCAACGCCCCCAAAGGCGAAGGCGGCCGCACCGGCTTCGCCGATGGTGCTGAAATCTACAAAACCTTCTCGCCCGAACTGCGGAGCAAAATCGAGCACCTCAACGCCATCTACACGCTCGATGTCCGCCTCTCCACCATGCGCTTCGGCCGCACCTTCAAAAGCTTCGGCGAACAACCCCATGTCTATAAAACCGTCGAGGAATCCCGCATTTTCCCACGCGCCATGCACCCCATGGTCTGGACCCGCCAGGACGGCAAGAAAGTGCTCCATGTCGGCCCCTGGATGGCCGTCGGCATCGAACACCACGAAACCCCCGAGGGCGAAACGCTGTTCGAGGAAGTCTGCCAGGAACTCAACCGCCAGGCCGACGCCAACGCCTATTGGCACGACTGGAAACCAACCGACCTGCTGATCTGGGATAACTGGCGCATGGTCCACGCCGTCGAGGGCTGCGACCCGAAATGGGAACGCCAGACCCAGCGCACCACCATCAAAGGTGATTATGGCCTGGGCACCTTCGAACACGGCAAAAAAATCGGCGAAGTCTTCCGCGAAATCGCCATGTAAGGGAAAAGGCCAGGGCTTTGCCCCTCGTGCGAAGCACGCCTTCGGCGTGACGCCCCCACCAAGGGCCGAAAGGCCCTTGGATCCCGTAACTAAAAAGGGTTTGGAAGGGGCCTGCCTCCCAGCCTCGTCGAGGCACGGCGGCAGGCCCCTTCCAAACCCTATCTTTAAGTCATGAGGTCCAGGGGCTCGGCCCCTGGCGGGTCCAGGGCGGAGCCCTGGCCTTTCCTAACAACGCGTTTCAGGAGATTTTGCATTGGTCGAGTGGGCGGGGCCGTTGGCGGGGGTACGGGTTTTGGATTTCACGCGCGTGCTGGCAGGGCCGGCGGCGGCGCTGGCCCTGGCGGATCTCGGTGCCGAAGTGTGGAAGCTGGAGCCGCCGGGTACGGGTGACGATACGCGGCTGTTTCCGCCGTTCCGTGAGGGCGAAAGCCATTATTTTCTCGCCATCAACCGTGGCAAGAAGAGCATCGTGGTCGACCTCAAAACCCCCGAAGGTGTCGCCCTGGTGCGCGATCTCGCGGCGAAATGCGACGTGTTGATCGAGAATTACCGGCCCGGCGTCATGGATCGTCTGGGCCTGGGCTATGAGGCGCTTTCGGCCATCAACCCGCGCCTCATCTATTGCGCCATTTCCGGCTACGGCATGACCGGCCCGCTGCGCGACAATCCCTCGTTCGACATTGTGCTGCAGGCCATGTCCGGCGCTCTCAGCGTCAATGGCGAGGCCGGCCGCCCCCCGACCAAACTCGGCATCCCGCTGGGTGACCTCGTTGGCGGCGTCAACGGCCCCATGGCCATTCTCGCCGCTTTATATGAGCGCAACACCACCGGGCGCGGCCGGCTCATCGATGTCAGCCTCATGGATGGCATGATCAACATGCTCGCCTATTTGCCGCAGCTTGCCTGGTTCACCGGAAAAGACCCGCTGCCCCAGGGCGCCCAGCACCCCAACCTCGTGCCCTACGGCATTTTCCCGGCGCTGGACGGCAACATCATCGTCGCCTGCCTCACCAACGGGTTCTGGAAGCGCATCTGCGAAGCTCTCGGCCGTGCCGATCTGGTCAACGACCCGCGCTTCGATGTCATCGAGAAGCGCCGCGACAACCGTGCCCAGGTGAATGAGATGATCTCGGCCTTCACCAGCCAGCGCCATGTCGCCGTGCTGGTTGAGCTGTTTTCGAAATATGAGGTGCCGCACGCCCCGATTCTCGGCATTCTCGAAGCGCTCTCGCAGCCCCAGGCCGTGGCGCGCGGGATGGTGGTCGAAACCGAGCATCAGAGCCTGGGCAAAATTCCCATCACCAGCCGGCCGATCAAATTCCCCGGCGCGCCGCAGCCCGTACCGACGGCCCCGCCGGTGCTGGGCCAGCACACGGATGAAATCCTGCGCGAGGGCCTGGGCCTCACCCAGAGCCAAATCGATGGTCTGCGCGCGCTCAGGATCGTCTCCTGAGCGCGCGCGGCCAGCTCACCCCTCAAACGGCACATGCACCCAGCCGCTCATCAGCACGCGGGCGCTGCGGCTCATTATGGCCTTGGAAACCTCCCAGTCGCCATTGACCAGCTTCGCCTTGGAGCCGACGCGCAGCGTGCCCGAGGGATGCCCGAAGCACACCGCCTCGCGCTCAGCCCCGCCGGCTGCCAAATTGACCAGCGTGCCGGTAATCGCGGCGGCGGTGGCGATGGCGACCGATGCCGTGCCCATCATGGCGTGGTGCAGCTTGCCCATGGACATGGCGCGCACCAGCACATCGATATCACCCGCGCCGATGGCCTTGCCGCTGGAAGCGGTATACGCCTTGGGCGGGGCGACCCAGGCAATTTTGGGCGTGTGCTGGCGCGAGGCGGCTTCCGCCACATCCTTGATCAGCCCCATCTTGAGCGCGCCGTAAGCGCGGATGGTCTCCAGCTTCTTCAGCGCGGCGGTATCGTTGTTGATGTCGTCCTGCAATTCGGTGCCGGTATAGCCCAGCTCCGCGGCGTTCAGGAAAATCGTGGGGATGCCGGAATTGATCATCGTCGCCCGATAAGTGCCAACACCCGGCACTTCCAGATCATCCACCACATTGCCGGTGGGGAAGAGCGCGCCGCCATCGCCTTCCTCGGCCGGGTCCATGAATTCCAGCACCAATTCGGCGGCCGGGAAGGTCACGCCGTCCAGCTCGAAATCGCCGGTTTCCTGCACCTCGCCATTGCTCATGGGCACATGGGCGATGATGGTCTTGCCGATATTGGCCTGCCAGACGCGCACCACGGCCACGCCGTTCTGCGGCACGCGGGCCGCATCCACCAGGCCCTTGGTTATGGCGAAGGCGCCAACCGCGGCGGAGAGATTGCCGCAATTGCCGCTCCAATCCACGAACGCCTTATCGATGGCGACCTGGCCGAACAGGTAATCCACATCATGGTCCGGCCTGGTGCTGCGGGCCAGCAGCACGGTCTTGCTGGTGCTGGAGGTCGCCGCCCCCATGCCGTCAATCTGCTTGCCGTAAGGGTCGGGACTGCCGATCACCCGCAGCAGCAGCCTGTCACGCGCCGGGCCGGGCACGCGGGCGGCTTCGGGCAGCTCCTCCACCGCGAAGAAGACGCCCTTGGAGGTGCCGCCACGCATATACGTGGCGGGAATTTTGATCTGCGATGTGAAGCTCATGTTCCGCGCCCCCCTTACTCAGCCGCCTGCGCGGCTTCCAGGAAATCCTGGGCAAAACGCTGGAGCACGCCACCGGCCTCATAGACCGAGACCTCCTCCGCCGTATCGAGCCGGCTGGTCACCGGCACCTCCACGGCGCTGCCATCCTTGCGGTGGATCACCAGCGTCAGATCCGCGCGCGGCGTGCGCTCGCCCTTCACGTCATAGGTCTCGGTACCGTCCAGCCCCAGGGTCAGCCGGTTGACACCCGGCTTGAACTCCAGCGGCAGCACGCCCATGCCGATGAGATTGGTGCGGTGGATGCGCTCGAAGCCCTCGGCCACGATCACCTCCACCCCGGCCAGCCGCACGCCCTTCGCCGCCCAGTCGCGCGAGGAGCCCTGGCCATAATCCGCCCCGGCCACGATGATGAGCGGCTGGCGGCGCGCCATATAGGTCTCGATCGCCTCCCACATCCGCGTCACCCGGCCTTCCGGCTCGATGCGCGCGAGCGAGCCTTTCCGTATCTTGCCATCGGCGTCGCGCACCATCTCATTGAGCAGCGTCGGGTTGGCGAAGGTGGCGCGCAAGGCGGTGAGATGATCACCGCGATGCGTGGCATAGGAGTTAAAATCCTCCTCCGGCAGGCCCATTTTGGCCAGATATTCACCCGCCGCGCTATCCGGCAGAATGGCGTTGGAAGGCGAGAGATGGTCGGTGGTGATATTATCGCCCAGCACCGCCAGCGGCCGCATGGCGGTCAGCGTGCGCTCGCCGGCCAGCGCGCCCTCCCAATAGGGCGGGCGGCGGATATAGGTGCTGGCGGGCCGCCAGGCATAAAGCGGGCTCACCACCTTGCGCGCGCCGCCATGTCCGAACATCGGCGCATAGACCTTGCGGAACTGCTCCGGCTGCACCGCGCGCGCCGCCACCGCATCGATTTCCTCATCCGACGGCCAGATGTCCTTCAGGCGGATTTCCTTGCCCTGGGGGTCCAGGCCCAGCACGTCCTGCTCGATGTCAAAGCGGATGGTGCCCGCGATGGCATAGGCGACCACCAGCGGCGGCGAGGCGAGAAAAGCCTGCTTGGCATAGGGGTGGATGCGGCCATCGAAATTGCGGTTGCCCGAGAGCACGGCGGTGGCATATAAATCGCGGTCGATGATCTCCTGCTGGATTTCAGGGTCCAGCGCGCCGGACATGCCGTTGCAGGTGGTGCAGGCAAAGGCGACGATGCCAAAGCCAAGCTTTTCCAGCTCCGTGGTCAGCCCGGCCTCGTCGAGATACAGCGCCACCGTCTTGGAACCTGGCGCGAGCGAGGATTTCACCCAGGGCTTGCGCGTCAGCCCGGCGCGGTTGGCATTGCGCGCCAGCAGCCCCGCCGCGATCACGTTGCGCGGGTTGGAGGTGTTGGTGCAGCTCGTAATGGCCGCGATAATCACCGCGCCATCGGGCATCAGCCCTTCCTCCTTGGTCCAGGGCGCGGAAATACCGCGCGCGGCGAGGTCGGATACCGGCAGGCGCTTATGCGGGTTGGAAGGCCCGGCCATGGTGCGGACGACGGTGGAGAGGTCGAATTTCAGCACGCGCTCATATTGCGCGGTTCTGAGGTCATCGGACCACAAGCCGGTCAGCTTGGCGTAGTTTTCCACGAGTTTGACCTGCTCGGCCTCGCGCCCGGTCAGGCGCAGATAGTCGATGGTCTGCTGGTCGATGGCGAACATCGCCGCGGTGGCGCCATATTCCGGCGCCATGTTGGATATGGTGGCGCGGTCGCCCAGCATCAGGCTGGAGGCGCCTTCGCCATGGAATTCGAGATACGCGCCGACGACCTTCTGGTTTCGCAGAAACTCGGTCAAGGTGAGCACGATATCCGTCGCGGTGATGCCGGGCTGGCGCTTACCCGTAAGCTCCACGCCGATAATATCCGGCAGGCGCATCCATGAGGCGCGTCCCAGCATCACATTCTCAGCCTCCAGCCCGCCCACACCGATGGCGATGACCCCCAGCGCATCGACATGCGGGGTATGGCTGTCAGTGCCGACCAGCGTGTCTGGAAAAGCCACGCCATCCCGGGCGAAAATCACCGGCGACATGCGCTCCAGATTGATCTGATGCATGATGCCATTGCCCGGCGGCACGATCTCGATATTCTCGAACGCTTCCTTGGTCCAGTTGATGAAATGGAAGCGGTCCTCGTTGCGGCGGTCCTCAATGGCGCGGTTCTGCGCGAAAGCGTCCTTCTCAAACCCGGCATGCTCGACCGCCAGCGAATGGTCGACGATGAGCTGCACCGGCACCACCGGGTTCACCTGCGCCGGATCGCCGCCCATATCGGCAATCGCATCGCGCAGTCCGGCAAGGTCGACCAGCGCGGTCTGGCCGAGAATATCATGGCAGACGACGCGCGCCGGATACCACGGAAAGTCGAGATCGCGCTTGCGCTCGATGAGCTGCGTCAGCGAAGCGGTGAGCATCGCCGGCTCGCAGCGCCGCACCAGGTTTTCCGCCAGCACGCGCGAGGTATAGGGCAGGCCGGCATAGGCGCCGGGGCTAATCGCCTCGACCGCCGCGCGCGCATCGAAATAATCCAGCGCGGTGCCGGGGAGGGGTTTGCGATATTTCGTGTTCATGGCGTGGTTCCTCAAGAAAATCTGACGTTACGAAAGCGGACGTTACGAAAGCGGACGTTACGAAAGCGGGCGTTACGAAATTTGGGCTTCGATATTGAGCCGCGAGGTGCGGATATGGCGGCGCATCAGCAGCTCCGCCAATTCGCCGTCACCCTCGGCAATGGCATCGAGTATGCGATGATGCTCGGCAAAAGCCTGTACCGGGCGGTGCGGCGTCGCCGAATACTGGATGCGGTACATGCGGGCGAGCTGGTACAACTCATCGCAGAGCAGGCGGATCAGCATCCCGTTGCCGCTGCCCTGGACGATGCGGTAGTGAAAATCGTAATCGCCTTCCTGCAGGTAATAGCCGCTCCCGGCCTGGAACGCCTCGTCGCGCTCATGCGCGCGCAGCACCTCGCGCAGCGCCTCGACCTCGCCGGGCGTCATGCGCGCGGCGGCCAGGCGGCAGGCCAGCCCCTCCAGCGCTTCGCGGATCTGGTAAAGCTCGCTCAGCTCGTCGCGGTTGAGCGCGACGACCCGGGCCCCGGCATGCGGCACCCGCACCAGCAGCTTCTGGCCCTCCAGCCGGTGCAGCGCCTCGCGCAACGGGCCCCGGCTTATGCCATAGGCGCGCGCCAGCTCAGGCTCGGAAATTTTACTCCCCGGCGCGATCTCGCCCTTCACAATGGCCGACTGGATCAGCCGCAATACATTATCCGCCAGCGTCTCGCCCGCGCTGCAGGCGGGCAAAACCTTGGTTTTCGGAGTTGTGTCTACAATCTCATGCAATTTCATGGCGGGCCGACAAAATTATCGGCCCAGCCGCACCAATTGTCAACAATTACCCGCCCGCGCTGGGCAGGGCGCTATTTCACAAACGCATTCAGCCGCCCGGTGATGATGGCCTCCGCCTCGGTCATGATCCGCTGGATCAGCGCGGCACAGGTCGGGATGTCATGGATCAGCCCCTGCACCTGCCCGGCCCAGACCAGCCCGGCATCGAGATTGCCGGTTTCCAGCAACTCCCGCCCCTGAATCCCGCGCACCAGATGCGCCACATCCTGGAATGTCGCCTCCGGCGCCGAAAGCAGCTCGACCACCTTGTCGGACACGCTGTTCTTGCCCACGCGCGCCGTGTTGTGCAGCTTGCGGAAGATCAAATTGGTGCCGCGCTCGTCATTTTCCACCAGCAGGCGCTTCACATTGTCATGGATCGGCGCCTCCACCGTGGCGCAGAAGCGCGTACCCATGTTTATGCCCTCGGCACCCAGCGCCAGTGCCGCCACCAGCCCGCGGCCATCGCCGAAGCCGCCCGAGGCGATCATCGGGATTTTCACTTTGTCGGCGGCGGCCGGGATCAGGATCAGTCCGGGAATATCATCCTCGCCGGGATGCCCGGCGCATTCGAACCCGTCGATGGAAATCGCATCCACCCCCATGCGCTCGGCCGAGAGGGCATGGCGCACGGCGGTGCATTTATGCACGACCAAAATGCCATGCGCCTTGAACTCATCGACATGCTCCTGCGGCTTATGCCCGGCGGTCTCGACGATCTTGATCCCGCTATCGATGATCGCCTTGCGGTATTCCGCATAAGGCGGCGGGTTGACCGAGGGCAAAATCGTCAGATTCACCGCGAACGGCTTATCGGTCATGCTGCGGCAGCGCTCGATCTCGGCGCGCAGCGCATCCGGCGTCGGCTGGGTCAGCGCGGTGAGAATACCAAGCCCCCCGGCATTGGAAACGGCGGCGGCCAACTCGGCCCGGCCGACCCACATCATGCCACCTTGCACGATCGGGTGTTCGATGCCGACTAATTCGGTAAAGCGGGTCTTGATCGCCATGAGTAATTCCTAAACCAACAAAAGTTTTTGCGCCGCTTTTTTTAAAAAACGGCTGCTGTTTTACGCGCCCTGCCAGCTGCCCTTACGCTTTTCGGCAAACGCCGCCATGCCCTCGGTCTTATCCACGGTCGCGCACAGCCCGTTGAACAGCCGGCGCTCGAACAGAATACCCTGCGCCAGCCCGGTCTCGAATGCCGCATTGACCATTTCCTTATTGGCGAGGGCGGCGAGCGGCGGCATGCCGGCGATTGCCTGCGCCTGCTTCAACGCCTCTTCCAGCAGCCCCTCCAGTGGCACCACCTGCGCCACCAGCCCGGCGCGCTCGGCCTCGGCGGCGTCCATCATGCGCCCGGTCAGGCACATCTGCATGGCTTTCGCCTTGCCCACGGCGCGGGTGAGCCGTTGGCTGCCGCCCATGCCCGGCGCCACGCCGAGCCTGATCTCGGGCTGGCCGAACTTCACATTCTCCGCCGCGATGATGTAATCCGCCATCATGGCAAGCTCGCAACCACCGCCCAAAGCAAACCCGGCCACCGCCGCGATCCAGGGCTTGCGTGTCCGCGTCACCTGCTCGAAGCCCGCGAAAAAATTCTCGCCGAACATGGCGGCAAACCCTTTCGGCTGCATTTCCTTGATGTCGGCCCCGGCGGCGAAGGCTTTTTCACTCCCCGTCAGCACCAGGCAAAGCTGGCTCGCATCCGCGTCATAGGCGGCGAAGGCGGTAATCAGTTCGGCCAGAACCTGGCTGTTCAGCGCATTCAGCGCCTGCGGCCGGTTCAACCGCACCAGGGTCACGGCATCATGGGTCTCAACAAGCAGTGTTTCGTAGGACATTTTTTGCTCCTGAGCAGGATATCAGCTGAAATTCGGTTTACGTTTCTCTAAATACGCGGCAACGCCCTCGCGGCTTTCGGCATCGCGCCCGGCGGCGGCGATGTTGCGTGCCTCCTGCTCAAGCTGCTCTTCCAGCGCGCGGCCGAAACCATCGGCCAGCAAATTACGCGTCCGCCCCAGCGCGCGCGTCGCGCCGCCGCCAAGCTGCGTCACCACCGCCTCGGCCTGCGCCGCCAGCTCATCATCCGGCACCACGCGGGTAATCATGCCGATCTCAGCGGCCTCGGCGGCCGAAACACGCTTGTTGAGGAGCAGAATCTCCTGCGCCTTCCGCAACCCCACCAGCCGCGGCAGCAGCCAGGTCGCGCCGCCATCCGGCGTCAGCCCGATGCCGGTATAGGCGGGCAGAAAATGCGCGGACGCACCGGCGATGGCGACATCCCCCAGCAGCGACAGATTAAACCCCGCACCCGCCGCCGGCCCGTTGATGATGGTGACCATCGGCTTACCCATGCGCGAAAACCGCGACACGGCGCTATGCACATAGGCCGTTAGCTCCTTCAACAGCGCCGAGAACCGCGCCCCGGCATCGGCGAATGCCGCGACATCGCCACCGGCGCAGAACAACCGCCCCGCCCCGGTCAGCGTCACCACGCGGATGCTGTCATCCTCGTCGCATTCAATCGCCGCCTCCATCAGCGCGCGCGCCAAAGGCACGTCGATGGCATTGCCCACCTTCGGCCGGTTCAGCACCAGCCGCGCAATACCATGCTCGCGTCCGAACAGCAGCGGCGGTTCCACACTCACTTCGGCGGCATCCGGATCGCGCCATCGAGCCGGATGACCTCGCCATTGAGCATCGGATTGGCGATGATACCCTGCGCCAGCAGCGCGTATTCTTCCGGCTTGCCCATGCGGCTGGGGAAGGGCACCTGTTTGCCGAGCGCCTCCTGCACGTTGGGCGGCATGCTCGCCATCATCGGCGTCCAGAAAATTCCAGGGGCTATGGTCATCACCCGTATGCCGTATTGCGCCAGATCGCGCGCCACGGGGAGGGTAAGCGCCACCACCCCGCCCTTGGACGCGGCATAGGCCGCCTGGCCGATCTGCCCGTCATAGGCGGCGGCGGAGGCGGTGTTGATGATCACCCCGCGCTCCTCGCCCAACGGTTCCAGCGTCGCCGCGCGGGCGGAAAATTTGGCGATGGTGTTGAACGTGCCGATGAGGTTGATCTCGATGACGCGGCGGAACGCATCCAGCGCATGCGGAACAAAATCGCGCCCCACGGTTTTCGCCCCCGTGGCGATTCCAGCACAGTTCACCAGCACCCGGGCGATGCCATGCGCCTGCTCCGCCTTGGCGATGCCCTCGGCCAAGGAGGCGTCATCGGTGACATTCACCTTGCAGAACACGCCGCCGATTTTTGCCGCATGCGCCTGGCCCAGCTCCTCATTGAGGTCGAAAATCGCCACCTTCGCGCCCTGGGCGGCCAGCATCTCCGCCGTCGCCCCGCCAAGCCCCGAAGCCCCGCCGGTTACAATGGCCGCTACATTATTGAGATCCATCTGCTTAGCCCCTCAGACCAGCTCGACCGCGAAGGCCGTCGCCTCGCCGCCACCAATGCACAGGCTCGCAATGCCGCGCTTGCCCCCACGATTTTCCAGCGCCGCGATCAGCGTCGCGATGATACGCGCCCCGGACGCCCCGATCGGATGCCCCAGCGCCGTCGCCCCGCCATTCACATTCAGCTTCTCCGCCGGAATATCCAGCTCCTTGGCCGCGATCATCGCCACCACGGCAAACGCCTCGTTGACCTCGAACAGATCGACATCCGCCACGCTCCAGCCGGTTTTCGCCAGCAGCTTGCGGATCGCAAATACAGGTGCTGTGACGAACTTGGCCGGCTCATGCGCATGCGCCGAATGCCCTACCACCCGCGCCACGACGTTCAGCCCCAGTTTTTCGGCCACGGAAGCGCGCGTCATCACCAGCGCCGCCGCACCATCCGATATGGAAGCCGAGCTCGCCGCGGTAATCGTGCCATCCTTGGCAAAAGCCGGCTTCAGCCCCGGAATCTTATCCGGCTTGGCATTGCCCGGCTGCTCATCCACCAGCACGGCAACATCGCCGCCCCGGCCCGAGACCGTAACAGCGGTAATCTCCTTCTCGAACGCGCCGGAGGCAATCGCGGCTTTGGCGCGCTCCAGCGAGCGCAGCGCATAGCCATCCTGCTCGGTGCGGCCGATCTGGTATTCATTGGCCGTATCCTGCGCGAACGCCCCCATCGGCTTGCCCTGGGTATAGGCATCCTCCAACCCGTCCAGCATCATGGAATCCTTGATCGCATCATGCCCGATGCGCGCCCCGCCGCGATGTTTCTGCAGCAGATACGGCGCATTGGTCATGCTCTCCATGCCGCCCGCCACAATCACATCGGCCGAGCCCGCGACCAGCGCGTCATGCGCCATTATGGCCGCCATCATGCCCGAGCCGCACATCTTGTTCAGCGTCGTCGCCTCGGCCGAAATCGGCAGCCCCGCACCCAATGCCGCCTGCCGCGCCGGCGCCTGGCCCAGCCCCGCCGGCAGCACGCAGCCCATATAAACCCGCTCCACCGCCTCCGGCGCCACCCCGGCCCGCGCCACCGCGGCCTTTATCGCGGTGGCCCCCAGAGCCGGCGAGCCGACCGGCGCAAAAACCCCCTGGAACCCGCCCATCGGGGTGCGCGCATAAGACGCAATGACAACAGCATCAGACATGATAAAACTCCTTTTGACGCGCCAGGGGCGCAGAAACCAATTACAGCGCGCGCGCAATCACCATGCGCTGGATATCCGAGGTGCCCTCATAAATCTGGCACACCCGCACATCGCGATAAATCTTCGCCAGGCCGAATTCCTCGAGATACCCATACCCGCCCAGCGTCTGAATCGCGCCGGAGCACACCGTCTCCGCCGTCTCGGAGGCCACCAGCTTGGCCATGGAAGCCTCCTTCAGGCACGGCACCGCCGCATCCTTCATCGCCGCCGCATGCAGCACCAGTTGCTTGGCGGCCTCAAGCTTCGCCGCCAGATCCGCCAGCCGGAACCCCACCGCCTGATGCTCGATAATCGCCTTGCCCATCGATTTGCGGTCCTTGGCATAGGCCACGGCAATCTCCAGCGCCGCCTGCGCCATGCCGATGCACTGCGCCGCGATGCCGATCCGCCCGACCTCCAGGTTGGACAGCGCCAGGCGCAAGCCCGCCCCCTCCGCCCCGAACAGCAGATCCTCGCCCACGAACAGATTCTCGAACCGGATCGCGCAGGTGTCGGAAGCAGCTTGCCCGAGCTTGTGCTCCACTTTTTCCACAATATAACCAGGGCTGTCCGTCGGCACCAGAAACCCGGAAATCCCCTTCTTGCCCGCCGCCGGATCGGTCACGGCATAAACCATCGTCACCCCGGCGATCTTACCCGAGGTGATGAATTGTTTCGCCCCGTTCAGCCGCCAGCCACCCGCAACCTTCACCGCGCGCGTCGCAATCGCCGCCGCATCGGAGCCGGCATCCGCCTCGGTCAGCGCAAACGCGCCGATCATCCGCCCCGCCACCAGATCCGGCAAAAACCGCGCCTTCTGCGCCGCACTGCCATAGGTGAGAATACCATTGATCAGCAGGCTGTTCTGAATGGACACAATGGTGGAAAGCGCGCCATCCGCCGCCCCCAGCTCGATCAGCGCCAGCGCGTAGGACACATAATCCGCCCCCGCCCCGCCGACCTCCTCGGGTGCGGTCATGCCCATCAGCCCCATTTCCGCCAGGCGGATGAACAAAGCCGGCGGATAACCCGCCGCCCGCTCATAGGCGGCACTATTGGGGCGGATTTCCGCCTGAGCGAAATCGCGGATGCTATCCTGGATTGCAGTCTGAGTTTCGTTGAGAACCACTGACTTCCTCGTATACTATTTACTCTTGAGTAAATGCCATGACCGCTTATACTCGTCAAGACAATGACACAGCTCCCGCCATGAATAAATCAGCCGCCTCACCCTTCCGCACCGCCCAGCAGCGCGAGGCCGACCGCGCCTCCAAGCGCGACGCCGTGCTCCTGGCCGCCGTCCGCCTGTTCAACGAGCGCGGCTTCCACGCCACCTCGCTCGACGATGTCGCGGCCTCCCTCGGCGTCACCAAGCCGCTGATCTACCATTATCTCGGCACCAAGGATCAGGTCCTGTTCGAATGCATGCGCATCGGCCTGCAACAACTCCGCGAGGCCGCCGAGGCCGTCGCCCGTCAGCCCGGCACCGGCATGGAGCGGCTGAAAACCTTCCTCCGCCGCTACGCCGAATGCATGATGGACGATTTTTCCCGCTGCGTGATCCGCACCAACGACGAAGCTCTCGCCCCGGACTCCCGCCCGCCCTTCCGCGCCCTCAAAGCCGAGGTCGATGTCTCGCTCCGCAACCTCATCGCCGCCGCCGCCGCCGATGGCTCGGCCCGGGTGAAGGATGTGAAACTAACCGCCTTCACCTTCGCCGGCGCCCTCAACTGGACCGCCCGCTGGCACGAACCGGGCGGGCTTTTACAGCCCGAGGAGATCGCGGCGCGGATGGTCGAAATCCTCACCCAGGGAATCACGCCCTGAGGGCGCTACATATTCCGCAGGTCTTCAAGCGTCTTTATCCGGGCCCGTAAAGCCGTAATCTCATGATCGGCCTCCTGAAATTCCACCAGCGCGCTCCCTTCGATGGAATGCCCCGGCGGCACCTCGCCGAGCGCGGCGACGATCCGCGCCTCGGCGCGCTGCAACTCCTCACGTAACGCGGTGAGCTCGCTCAGCTGTTCTCCGGTAAGCTCCATGCTACGTTCTCCCGCCCATTGCGCCTGCTTAACCTAAAGCGCCTCCACAATCGTCACATTCGCAAGCCCGCCGCCCTCGCACATCGTCTGCAGCCCGTAGCGCTTGCCCCGCGCCCGCAGCGCATGCACCAGCGTGGCCATCAGTTTGGCCCCCGATGCCCCCAGCGGATGCCCGAGCGCGATCGCCCCGCCATTCACGTTGAGCAATTCCGGATCGGCGTGGAGATACTCAAGCCAGGCCATCGGAATCGGCGCGAAGGCCTCGTTCACCTCGAACAGATCGATATCGTTCAGGCTCAGCCCGGCCTTTTTCAGGGCCTTCTCGGTCGCGTAGAGCGGCTCCTCCAGCATCACCACCGGGTCGCCGGCGGTTACGATCATGCTGTGGATGCGCGCCAGCGGGGTGAGGTTATGCAGCGCCAGCGCCCGCTCGGAAACCACCAGCACGGCCGATGAGCCATCGCAGATCTGGCTGGCATTGGCCGCCGAGATCACGCCATTCGGGTCGAGCAGTTTTACGGACGAAATCGACTCATACGTCGCATCGAAGCGTATCCCCTCATCGCGCTCATGCACCAGCTGCGTGCCATCCGGCAGCGTCACCGTCACCGGCACGATCTCGGCATCGAACGCCCCGGCATTGGTCGCCGCGATCGCCTTCAAATGGCTGCCGAGCGCATAGCGGTCGAGTTGCTCGCGGCTATAGCCGTATTTCGCGGCGATCATGGCCGCCCCGGTAAACTGGCTGAACTCCGCCACCTTGTAGCGCTCATGAATCGTGGCACTCAGCTGGTCGTAACCAGCTTCGGTCATATGCGCCAGACGCATCGGCGTGCGGCTCATGCTCTCCACCCCCGCCGCCAGCACGATATCCTGCGTCCCGGACATCACCGCCTGCGCCGCGAAATGCACCGCCTGCTGCGAGGAGCCGCATTGCCGGTCGATCGTCACCGCCGGCACGCTCTGCGGCAGATGCGAGGCGAGCACGACATGGCGGCCGATATGCGAGGCCTGCTCACCCGCCTGCGTCACGCAGCCGACGATCACATCCTCCACCGCGGCCGGGTCGATCCCGGCATGCGCCAGCACCGCGTTCACGCTGGCCGCCCCGAGATCAGCCGGGTGGACCCCCGCCAGCCGGCCATTGCGCCGCCCGCCGGCCGTGCGCTTGGCAGCAACGATATAAGCTTCAGCCATCGATCTCTCCTAAACTCAAGGTCACCAACTCAAGGTCACCTGCTCATGCCAAGCCCAGCCTGCGAGATCAATGGGGCAAGCCGCCCCAGCGCCGGTCAGCGGCCGGGGACGAGAAACACGCGATAGTTGGAGCCCTTCTGCCGCCACGGTATCGCCGCCTGGTAGCCCGGGCTGTTATACCATTCCTTGGCATCCTCGATGGTCGGGAACGCCACCATCACCACCCCATCGGGCGCCTCGCCCTCAAACGCCTCGATCGGCGCTTGGGTCATCACCACCGGGTTGGCCTTGGGATGCATCCCGGCAATCGCCAGCCTGGTATATTCAGCAATCGCCGCCTGGTCGGTATACGGCTCTTCCCGGATGAAAATCACATAGGCCGTCATGGCGCGCGCTCCTCAGGCTGTGGGCATCACAAAACCCTCGACGAAAATATCGCGGTTGGGTGCCGCCTTGTGGCGGAATTTGCGCGCCTCGCGGTAATGCGGGCTGTCGTACCATTCCTTGGCATCTTCCATGGTCGGGAATTCCATGATCACCACACCATCCGGCGCCTTGCCTTCCGTGGTCTCGCTGGCGCCATAAAACGCCAGAATCTTCATTTTCGGATTGAACGGGCTTTCCATCGCCCGGCGCATATATTCGGCCAGCGCCTCCTGATCCTGGATCGATTCCTCGCGCATGATGATCACGTAAGCCGCCATGGTCTTATCCCCCGTTTGTTGGTTATGATTAAGAAACAACACGCCCGCCGTTAACCCCGATGGTCTGGCCGCTCACATAGCCGCTATCCTCGGAAGCCAGCCAGGCACAGGCATTGGCGATATCATCGGGCACACCCGTACGCCCCACGGGGATAATCTTCTTCACCTGCTCCATCGGAATCGGGAAGCGATGCACATTCGCCTCCGACATGATGGTCTGCATCACCACGCCGGGCGGAATATTGTTCACGGTAATGCCGAGCGGCCCCAGCGCGATGGCCAGCGAGCGCGTCATCGCGATCACCGCACCCTTGGAGGCCGAATAATGCACCTGTTCCTGGCTGCCGGTCTGCGCGCTGGAGGATGAAATATTGATCACCCGGCCCCAGCCCGCCGCCTTCATATCCGGCAGCACTGTCTGCGTAACGATGAACGTGCCCTTGGTGTTGATCTCGAACATCTTGTCCCAATCCGCATCCGTCAGCTCCTCGAAGCCGATGAAATTGGAAATCCCGGCATTGTTCACCACAATCGTCACCGGCCCGAACGCCGCGCGCAACGCCGCCACGGCCGCCGCCACGCCCGGCCGGTCGGTAATGCTGGCGGCCAGCGCCATGGCCTTGCCACCCGCCGCGACAATCTCATCCACCACAAGCTGGCAGCCCTCAAGGCTCAAATCCAGCACGCCGACCGCCCTGCCCTCACGCGCCAGCCGCACGGCACAGGCCTTGCCGATCCCGGATGCCGCGCCTGTCACCAATGCTACTCTGGTCATTTATTCACTCCCTGAATTTCGCTTGAAAGAACGCCGCTTTAAAAAGCGGCGCCAAATTTTTTGTCACTGGGGACACTGTGTGTGAGTCCATGGGATGCGTCCCGTGGAGTCACCCCCCGTGTCCCAGGGGGCAAAAGACAGCTTTTCAAAAGCGGCTGCTTTTTACAACTTCACCGGCGCGCCCGTGCCCATGTAGCGGCCCAGATTGCGATGGAAATTGGTGATCTTCTGCTCCTGATGCGGATTGGGCAGCGCGCCGCGAAACCCGCGCGACTTCATGCCCAGCTGCACCTGGCCCATATTGCTGAAATCCTGGGCCAGTACCATGCCCCATTTCTCGGCGGTCGCCTCGGCATACACCCATTCCGTTTTCGGCTCCTGGCCTTCGGGGAAGCGCTCGATGGCATAGGATTCAAAAATGCATTTATTCGGATCATCGCCATAAGGCCGCGCGCGATAACAGAGCGCGAAGGTGATCCCCTGCAAAATCGCCATATTCGGGAACACATGCCAGGCGAGCCCGGCCTGCGCCATCTGCTCCGGCGTGATGGTCGGCCATTCCACGCCGCGCGCCGCATCATCGGCCCGCGCGGAGGCCAGCCAATGCTTGATCACCTCCGGTGCCGGCGTGCCCTCGGGCAGCTCATCCACCAGCCGCTTCGCCGCGTTCACTAGAGTCTCGGTGGTGCTGGCGAAATTCACCGTGGTATAAATCTCATTCTGCAAATTATAGGTCGAGATGCGCGGGTCCGCGCCCTTGCCGGCACGGGTGATGGTGCTGCTCTGCTTCATCTTCAAATCCGGGTCGCGCTGGTCGAACCCGCTCACCCCATGCAGCCCGAACGGCGCGCTATAGGCGTAGTAATCGCCATGCTGCAGCATCTGCGTATGCGTGCCCGCCACATGGTACGGCTCCATGAAGGCTTCCAGCGCGGTCTTCCAGTTGCAGTCGAACACCACCCATTGCCGCCACTTGAAGCGCATCTTGTCGAACTGGAACGGGTTGAGAATGCTCGCCGCCGATTCCAGATATTCCGCCAACGAGACCGCCTCCGGGTCCATATTGACGAACAGCCAGCCGCCCCACTGGTCCACTTTCACCCGCGTCAGCGCCGTGCGCTCGGGCGTCAGGCAGCCCTTCCAGTCCTGGCGCTCATGCACATGCACGTTGTTGCCCTGGGTATCGAAGGCCCAGCCATGGAAGCCGCAGGTGAAGCGCATTTTCGAGCCGCGCGCCCCGTTGGACCCCGCCGGCACATCCACCAGCCGGCGCCCGCGATGCGCGCATACATTATGGAAGGCGTTGATCTGGTCGGCGGCGTCGCGCACGATGATGATCGAGTCATCGCCGATCTCATAGGTGATGAAATTCCCCACCTCCGGAATTTCCTCGACCCGGCCGGCCACCTGCCACACCTTGGGCCAGAGCTTTTCGCGCTCGGCGGCGGCGTATTCACGCGAGATGAAGGCATCCACCGGATAGGTCAGCGGCTCCGACAGATCAGCATCCGAGAGCGCGCTCGGCTGAATTTCGAGATTGACGGTCTTGTTCAAGACATCCTCCTAACCATGATCATCGCGCTTCCAATACCGGGCCTGCAAACATTAGATACCGGACATTGCAGAACGGGGCATTGCGGCAATCGACACGCCTCCGGCCCTGTTTTCAGGTCCCGCCGGCACCGCAAAACTGTATCCCATACGGTTCGGCGCGACAAGTTCATATCGCACCCCTTGCGCCTTCAGGATAACGCGACCGAGAGCCGCAGCCCCTCCGCCACCCGCGCCGCGCTGGCCCGCACCGTTTCGGACAGCTCCCGCAGGCTCGCCGCACTCCACCCCTCGCGGATGCACACCGCCACGATGGCATGGCGGAACTCCCCCTCCGGCCCGAGGATAGGTGAAGCGACGATGAATATCCCATTGATATAATTGCCATCATCTACCGCGTACCCGGTCTCGCGCACCTGCGCCGCCTGGGCCAGCCATTCCTCGAAATCCGGCGCGCGGTGCCAGCGCAGCCGCTCGAAGCGCGGCTTCAGGCTACGCGGGGGCAGGTTGGAATAGGCCGCCACGCAACGCCCCGTGGCGCTCACCAGCGCCGGGAAGCGGCTGCCCAGATCGACCTGCAGCCTTATGGCATGCGGCGAGTTGGACTTCGCCGTCACGATATAATGCTCAGGCTCTGAGATGCTCACGGCGAACGCGGTGACCATATATTTACGAACGATTTCATCGAGGTAAGGCTGCGCCTGGTCCGAGATACTGCCCCGCAGCGCGACTTTCGCCAGGTTCAGAATCTCAAGTCCCAGCCGGTAGCGCTTGGTCGCCAGGTCCACCGCCACGAGCCCCTCGGCTGCCAGCGCCCGCAGAATATGCAGGCAGGTGCTGGGAATAATATCCAGCTCTCGCGCGATCTGGTTCACGCCCAGCGGCAGTGGAGCATTGCTCAACAGCCGCAACATCGCCGCCGCCCGCATCACGGCGGGGACGGAAACCTCCCGGACACCTGGCCGCTCCTCGGCCCCGGACTCTTCCTCGGTATGCTGTTCCACCACGGATCGCGCTTTACCGGGCATGTTATGTGGCCTATTCTTCTGCAATCGGGATCCCGGCGCCTTACTGCGATGGCCGCGCCGGCTTGTTGTGTGTGTACAATAAATTTTGCGTCAACGCAATCCGCCCCGGTCATGCTTCATGTCCTGAACATTTTAATAGCACCTGCTTGCAAAGCCCCGCCAAATCCTGCAATCCGGCAGGCAAAGATCAACATCGCCGGCCGCCTCTCGCCGCCCGGCCTGCAAACATAGGACAGGAAATGGACTGCCAGCCCAGCGCGTGCCCCGCACCCGAAGATGTCAACATCCCGGCCCTGCGCGAAAAATATCGCCAGGAGCGCAATATCCGCATCAACAAAGCGGGCCAGGCGCAATATCTGTCTTTGCAGGGGACGGAAATCCCCGAGGTGCATGAGGCGGATCCGCATATGCCGGTCATCCCGCGCGCGCCGCTCTCGGAGGACCTCGAAGTCGCCATTCTGGGCGGCGGCTGGGCCGGCGTGCTGGCTGGCTATGCGCTGGCCAAGGCGGGGGTGAAAAACTTCCGCAATTTCGACCATGCCGGGGATTTCGGCGGCGTGTGGTACTGGAACCGCTATCCTGGCCTGTCCTGCGACAACGATGCCTATTGCTACCTGCCGCTGCTCGAGGAAATGGGCTTCATGCCCACGAAAAAATTCACGGATGGCTTTGAGATCCGCGAATACTGCCAGAGCATCGCGAAAAAATTCGGCCTGTATGAGAATGCGCTGTTCCACACCCTGGTCACCTCGATGCGCTGGGACGACTCCATCAAGCGCTACCGCATCACCACCGATCGCGGTGATGAAATCCGTGCCCGCTTCGTCATTCTCGCCAACGGCCTGCTCAACATTCCCAAACTCCCCGGGATTCCCGGCATCCATGAGTTCAAGGGCAAGATGTTCCACACCGCGCGCTGGGAGTATGACTATACCGGGGGCGACCAGAAAAATCCCGTGCTGGACAGGCTGGCCGATAAGCGCGTCGCGATCATCGGCACCGGCGCCACTTCGGTACAGGCCGTGCCCTTCCTCGGCAAATATGCCAAGGAGCTTTATGTGTTGCAGCGCACGGCTTCCACGGTGGACTCGCGGCGCAACGAGCCGACCGATCCGGAATGGGTGAAGACGCTGAAGCCCGGCTGGCAGCGTGAGCGCCAGCTCAATTTCCACCACGCGGCGATGGAAATGCTCAGCCCCGGCGAGCCCGACCTCATCTGCGATATCTGGACCGAGATCAACCGCAACCTCGCGGCCGAGTTCGAGAAGACCGGCTGGCCGCAAAGCCCGGCGGAATACATGGCGGCGCGCGAGGTGATGGATTACCGGCTCATGGAGCGCCTGCGCAACCGCGTCTCCTCCATAGTCGAGGACGCTGAAGCGGCCGCGATTCTGAAGCCCTGGTACCGCTATTTGTGCAAGCGCCCGGCCTCGAACGACGATTTCTACCCGACCTTCAACCGCCCGGGCGTGAAGGTCATCGATGTTTCGAAGACCAAGGGTGTCGAGCGCATGACCGAGAAGGGGTTCGTGGCCAACGGCGTGGAATATGAGATCGACTGCATGATCTTCGCGTCCGGCTTCGAGGTCACGAGCGATCTCGACCGGCGCTGGGGCTTCGATATTTTCGAAGGCCGCGGCGGCGCCTCCATCTATGATCTGTGGGCGACGGAATACCGCACCTATCATGGCATGATGACGCGCGATTTTCCCAACCTGTTCTTCACCGGGTTCATCCAGGGCGGCTTTGCCTCATCGACCACGGAAATCTTCAAACTGCACGGGCTGCACAGCGCCTGGATCATCGCCGAGGCGCTGAAACGCGGCGTCACCACGGTCGAGCCAAGCCTCGCCGCGCAGAATGAATATGTCGATTTCATCCGCGCCAATGCCGTGGACATGAGCGATTTCGTCAGCGAATGCACGCCGAGCTATTTCAACAATGAAGGCGAGCAGATCGTGAACGCCAAGGGCGAGAAGAAGTTCCGCTCCTATACGGGCGAGCCTTACGGGCCTGGTTTTTATGCGTTTGAAAAAATGCTCGCCGACTGGCGCGAAGAGGGCAGCATGGCCGGGCTTGAGCTGGGAAGCTGAAGTCCCAGCGGCCAAGATTGGAGAGCAACACGATGTCCGAGCTGAGATTCGATAACCGCGTCGCCGTCATCACCGGAGCGGGCAGGGGGCTGGGTCGCGCCCATGCCCTGCTGCTCGCCTCACGCGGCGCCAAAATCATCGTCAACGATCTCGGCGGCAGCCTGCAAGGCGAGGGCGCCGATACCGGCCCGGCGCAATCCGTCGTCGATGAAATCATCGCCGCCGGCGGCGAGGCCATCGCCTGCACCCATAGCGTTACCACCCCCGAAGGTGGTGCTGCCATTATCGACACGGCCATGCAAAACTACGGCCGTATCGACATCCTCATCCACAACGCCGGTAATGTCCGCCGTGGCTCTCTCAAAGAGCTGAGCTTTGCAGATTTCGAAGCCGTGCTCGACGTCCATCTCCGCGGTGGCTTCCACGTCGTGCGCGCCGCCTTCCCGCTGATGTGCGCCGCCAAATATGGCCGCATCATCCTTACCTCCTCGGTCAACGGCATCTACGCCAACGCCAATGTCGGCAATTACTCAATGGCCAAGGCCGGGCTCATCGGCCTGTCCAATACCGCCGCCATTGAGGGCCTGGCCGAGGGCGTCAAATCCAACGTCATCATCCCCGCCGCCGTAACCCGCATGGCCGAAGGGCTGGATACCAGCGCCTACCCGCCGATGGACCCGGAGCTCGTTGCCCCCGCGGTCGCCTGGATGGCGCATGAGTCCTGCTCCATCACCGGCGAAATGCTCATCGCCGTCGCCGGCCGCGTCGCCCGCGCCTACGTCGCCGAAACCGAAGGCGTGTATCGTCCGTCCTGGACGATCGAGCAGATTGCCGAAAGCATCGGGGCCATACGCGATACCGCGAACCCGTGGCTGTTCCCGCCGGCGCCATCGGGCCATCTCGACCATTTGCGCCGCAGCTTCGCGATGGCCATGGCGGGTGCCAAAGATGCAGGCTGAGCCAGGGAAAATATAAAAGAGGAGTGAAAATGTTCAAGCAGATATGCTTTTTCCGCAAGCACCCGGATATGACCATGGAGGAGTTCATGGATTATTATGAAAACCAGCATTCCACCCTGGCCAAGCGCATGGGCCTCAAACCCGCCATCCCCAATGCCGTGCGCTATGTGCGCCGCTATCTCAAGCCCGAGATGAACCCGGTCACCGGGGAAATCCACGATCCCGGCTATGACTGCCTGATGGAAATATGGTGGAACAGCCGGGAGGATTTTGAGAACTCGCAACGCATCATCTCAAGCCCGGAACGTAAACCCATCACCATGAGGGATGAGGCAAAACTCTTCGCCTCGCATCTCAACCCGGTCTGCTCGGTGGTCGATTTTGAATCCCCCATGGGCCCGAATGGCGAGGCGACCAGCCTTGAGATCAAATACGGCTGAGTCCGTGGCTTGCCTTCCACGGACTCGAGCCGATGTTCAGAACTGCCGCGTTCCGGTGGCATCCGATTCCTTGAAAACCGCGATCGGTGCCGCCGCCTTCATCATCACCAGCGGAATTTTGCGTGAGGTCGAAGCCTGATAACTGGCATAGGCCGGAAACACATCGACCATGAAATCCCAAATCTTCCTGTATTCGTCGCCGGCCGGCTCCCGCCATGTCGCGAGGAATGCCTGGGTGCCGATCTGAAACTCGACCTCCTGGCTGTCGGCGATGTTCAGATACCAGGCGGGGTGATGATCCGCCCCGCCCTTGGACGCCACGATGACCACCTCGCCGCCGATATCGCCATAGATCAGCGGCGTGATGAAGATTTTGCCGCTTTTGCGGCCGGTATATTTGATGAGGCAATGCGTGGTGAAGGGATGCCCGCCCACGGCGGTGATATCCATGATATGCCCCTGCGCCCCGCCCGATTGCAGATACATCTCGCGATGTTCGGTAATCCAGTCGCGCCTGGTCTCGCGGATGCCGGCGCTTGTGTCATCGGTCATGGTCATTCCCCTTTTCGGTTACGGTTTACCCCTATTATGCCGGGCCGCTACCGGAAATGTCCACCATTGCGGCGCGCGCAAAAAAACGGCCCCGTTACATGGCATCCACCATGCAACGGGGCCGTACCACGCGCGGCTCAGAAGGCGGCGTTGGCGGCCATTTGCTGCGGTTCGAACACGTCGGGCGGGAATGTCCTTTCGAACTTCTGGTTCTTGAAATTGCCGTAACTGGCATTGCCGTTGATGACCCAGTCGCCGGTCTGCAACTGGAAGACCATGGTCTGGCCCTCGATCGTGCCCGGTATGGAGGGGACGCAGAAATTCGTGATCATGTAGCCCTTCCACATGTCGTTATTGCCATCATAGCCTTCACCGAGCAGGATGAGGCCGGTATCCTCGTCGGAATAGAAGGTCCGCCTTATGTTCACGTTGTGAATGCCGGGATGCAGCGTGCCTTCAAAGACCCACATGCGGTGTTTCTCCCACCGCATGTATTCGGGTTTTATGAAATGCGGCCCGCAAAAATCGTCCATCCGGGAGAGCACCTGCCTGTTGCAGTTATAGGGAACGATCATCTCCCGCTTCCCGATCACCTTCCAGTCATATTGTGAAGGATTGCCGTAGAAGCAGGAGCTTTCATCGAGGCTGGCGATACCGTTGGAGGAGGGGTTTGGATCGTCATAGGCCTGGTCGGGTGCTTTGCGCACGCGGCCCTGGCCGTTCAGCAATGTCCACACGATGTCGGGCTTGATGGTGACGTTGCTGCTATGCCAGACGAGATCTTCCTGGCCGACGACCGAGCTCGGCGCCTTGTAATAATAGTGCCCTTTGCTGAAATAGCCTTCATAGCTGTCAAGCGAGCCGTTGGGATCGTAATACGGATAGATCGATTTGCTCACCGTACCGGCCACGAGGATCAGCTGGCCATTGATGATGACGCAACCAGGGGAGAAGGTGGACAAATCGGAATAATCGAACCAGGCGGTGAGATGGTTCCAGATCAGTTGCGCGCCGCCGACCAAGGGGTCGGATGTATCGATGATCGGGAAGGGGATTGCGCCGTAGGCGCCGGTAAAGCCGAGACGCCCGCCGCGCGGGTCGAGCTCGGCGTTTACCACGTTCTTTTTGGCGTTGTCGTAAACATATTGCGGCGCCGCGGCGGTGCGGTGGGTTTTGTATACCGGCAGCGTCATGCCGTATTTGGTGATCTGAAACTGCGTCGCGGGGGTCAGAAATTGGGCATATTGCGCCATATTGCTGGCGTCGATGGTATAGAGCGGCTGCTCATCCTCGAATAGCGGCACTGCCACCGGCTGGTCCTGTGGCAGCGGTGCGGAAACCAGCCCGCCGGTCCAGGCGGGAATGGAACCATCGGCATTGCCGGCCCGTTCGGCGCCCAGGGGGGTCAGCGTGGTATCAAGCAAATTCGGATCAGGGGTGGCCGCCTGTGCCCGCGCGGGCTGTACCAATGTAGCGGCGGCGAGGCTGGTGCCTGCAAGCAGGCCGAAATCGCGACGTTTCATTCGATTCATAGTGTTTTTCCTTACCCGGATTTTTCTCTCGTTTATTTTTTTTAGACAGACGGCTTAACCCAGACGATATTAACCGGCAGACAGGTGTTAACCAGCAAGTTCTGCGCGTAGTCGGAACGAATATGTGCCGGCCATTCCGCGAAACCTCGATTCCGTGGCTGATGTCTCGTGGCGTTTAAAGCCAATCCAACTCAGCCTTAAGTAAAACGGGACGTTGATCATGACTTGACGTTGATTATAGCTGGACGTTCGGCGGAGATTTGAAATCTCCCGGTGATTCTTGCACTTATATATCCGTGTATACTGGACTTAAAAAGCCGAAGCAAGCGTCTCAGCCAGGCCGGACATGAAGCAACGGTAAGGCAAAGCGCGCAGACGGAGCGTTTTATCCAGGCTGTCCGGGTAGCCGAGGCGGCATTGGCATCGCCAGGGCGGAGAATGGCCATCCGGGCGTGACAGCCGCCAGATCCGGGTGCACCACCGGAATGGTGGGGAGCGCAAGCATGGAACGTATCGAGTTCGAGGGCGAGGGTATTACCATCGTCGCTGACGTCGCGGGGCCGCTGGGCGGGCCGCCCGTTCTGTTCATGCATGGCGGCGGCCAGACCCGGCAGAGCTGGGGCAAGGCCATTACCCAGGCGGCGGCGCATGGCTACCGCGCCATTTCGGCGGATTTACGTGGCCATGGCGAAAGTGGCTGGTCGCCCGATGGCCGCTACGATATCGAGGTCTTCGCAGGCGATATCCGCAAGCTGATCGCAACCCTCGGCCAGCCTCCGGTCGTGGTCGGCGCCTCTCTCGGCGGGCTGGTCGGGCTTACCATCGCCGCCGCGCCGCCGCCGCCATTGTGTGGCCTGGTGCTGGTCGATGTCGC
>JAKBAV010000004.1 GCA_021826225.1 Pseudomonadota bacterium
GGGCTTTTGCTTCCTCGGTGGCATAATCGTAGAGTGCCTTGCCGCTCATGCCGGTGCCTTGCCATTTTTTGCGTACGGTGTGGAACAGCGCCTTGGCATCCGCCGCGCATTTTTCCATGCCGGCATCGGCGCCGGTGGTAAACGTATCGCCGCCATCGCCTTCGGTTTCGCCCCATACCGGGCCGATATCGATGAAGAATATATCGGTCTCGCCCAGCACGATGCCAGGGTCGGATTCGGCGCCGAAGGTTTTAAGCGTGTTCGTGCCGAAGCGCACATAAACATCATGCCAGCCGCGGATCATATCCTCTCCCGCGAGCAGATCGCGCGCCATCTGCACCGCATCCTCTTCCACCATGCCAGGGTGGCAGTTGGCGGCGATGGCGTGGATGGCGGCGCGGGTTTTCGCGCGCATTTCCAGCATGGTTTCCTGCACGAAAGCCGGGCCTACAGCCTCCAGAACAATCTGTTTCTTGTCCAAAACATCGCTCATATCGTAATCTCCTTGAGGTTAGGTCCTGACGGTCAACGGCACGGCCCTCAGGCGCAGCCCATCGAGCGTTTCATCGAGTTTGATCTGGCAGCCCAGCCGGTGCGTTGTGACACCCGGTGACAGATAGTTGAGCAGCCTTGCTTCATTCTTCTCCGGCGGCGGCAGGAGGTCTAAAAACTCAGGTGCCACGTCCACCCGGCAGGCGCCGCATATGCCGCGGCCCTTGCATACCGTTTGCAGTTTTGCACCCAACCTCTGGCACGCCGCCAGAATGCTTTCGCCGGGCGTGGCGGCAACCGCCACGCCATCGATGACGAACGTGATGGAATCCAACACGTCCCCGGCGCAAAAATCAGGCATCCTGTGCCAGTTCCGGGAAGCCACGGCTGGCGATGACGATCTGGTGGTTGCGGAATGCAATCCAGGCGCCGCCCAGGGCGAAATAGATCAGGAAGGCGTAAGGGAAATATAGCACCGGCGCAGACGGCACGGGGTAGAAGCTGCCGATGGTGGGGACCAGCAGCAGCACCAGAGACGCCGCGGCCAGTATCCAATGTCCGGGCTTCGCCTGGCCCAGCGATTTCACGTAGAGCGGCGCGGCGAAGGAGATGAGGGCATAGGCGGTGATGAAGCCAAGTGCCGCCAGCGTCCCGGCATCGTTGAACTCATCGCCCACAACCATGCCGCCGGCCAGCACGAAGGCCGTCGGCAGGCCGAAGGACAGCGCGCCCATGATGAGCACCGCGATATGCGGGGTCTCGTTGATATAATGCGAATCCGCGGTGAATTTAGGGAACAGACCCTGCTGGCCCATGATGTAGATCACCCGCGCCCCGGCATTGAGGCAGGACAGGTTGAGGGCGAAGAAGCTCACCATGGCGCCGGCCGAAATCGGGATCGCCAACCACGGCATATGCACGAGCCCGGCGATCGTATTCAGCGGTGCGGAGAGCTGATCGAGCGTCGGCGTGGTGCCCTTGGTCGCCATCACCTCCACATAGGTGACGAAGACGAAGAACACGCCGGCGATGATCAGGCTGACGATCACCGACCAGGGGATCGCCTTCAGCGGATTGCGCGCTTCATCGCCAAACGCTGTCGCGGATTCGAAACCGACCAGCGAGAACACCGCCACCACGACGCCAAGGCCGAGCGTGCTGATGTTCAGGCTCGGCAGGGCAAACTGCGAGGTGTCCACCGCGAAGCCATGGAAGGCGAGCGCGATGACGCAAAGCACGGTGATGAAGGCCATGGAAACCGCCTCCAGCACCAGCATCAGCTTCGCCGAAAGTGCCACATTTTTGTAGGCGAGCGTGCCGGAGATGGCGATGCAGACGACAAACAGCAGCACAGTAGGGCATTTGATGCCGACCATGCCGAGCAGGGTCTGCGCGAAAATGGTGAAGCCGGTGAGACCGGCGACAGAAATGCCGAGATAGGACCAGATGAGCGCCCAGCCGCCGAGGCCGCCCACGACATTGCCAAGCCCCTTACAGATATACTGGTACATCGAGCCCGACCCGGCGAAGCGCGAGGCGAACTGATTGAGGTTGAACGCCACGAACAGCAGCATCACCGTGCCGAGTGCGTAGGAGAGCCAGCTCCACGCACCCGTGGTGCCGTACATCAGCGGCACGATCAGCGCCGCCGTCATGGTCGGCGAGATCAGGGCGATGTTCTGGGCCAGCAATTCCAGCGGGCCGAGGGCATCTTTTTTCAAGGCCTTCACAGGCATAATCGGCGGAGCGGTCATCGCGCGGTCCTTCTCGTCCGTGCCGTTGGTTGCGGCGGGTTGGAGGTGAGATGACCGTGTGGGGGCGTGGAAACTCTTCTTATTGGACCGAGATTATGCCAGAACAGGGTTAGCTGGAACCTCCAGTTTTATAATTCACACTGGTCCAGATGGAGGGCTGACGAAATGCTGCGGCCATGGGATCTGCGTATCACACTCGACCGCGAGGCGGCACAGCCCGCCTATCTGCAAATCGCCCATGCCATCATGGATGGCATCAAGCGCGGCCGGCTGGCGCCCGGCAGCGCCCTGCCGGGCACGCGCGAGCTGGCCGCGCTCGTGGCGGTGAACCGCAAGACGGTGCAGCAATGCTATGAGGAGCTGCTGGCCCAGGGCTGGCTCACCGCGGAGCCGAAACGCGGCACCTTCGTCTCGGCGGCGCTGCCGGTGGTCGAGGAGGTGCAGGCGCCGCCCGCCCTCGCCCCCGCCGCCGCCGGGTTCAGCCTGCGCCGCGCCGCGCCCAACCTGCCCTACGCCGCCCCGGCACGCGGCGCGCTGGTGTTTGATGACGGCGCACCCGATACTAGGCTGATGCCCGCCCCGCTGGTTGCCCGCGCCTGGCGCCGCGCCCTGCTGGAAGCCTCGCACCGCAACCTGCTCGGCTATGGCGACCCGCGCGGCCTGTTACGCCTGCGCGAGGCCGTGGCCGGCATGCTGAACAGCGATCGCGGCCTGAACGTGACGGCGGAAAACATCTGCATCACGCGCGGCAGCCAGATGGCCATCTACCTCGCCTCGCGCCTGCTCGTGCACCCCGGCGATCACGCCGCCATCGAGGCGCTGAGCTACCCCCCGGCGCGCGCGGCATTTTCCGCCGCGGGCGCCGCCATCGTCGCGGTCGGGCTCGATGAACAGGGCCTGTGCATCGACGAGCTGGAAGCCGCGTGCCGGGCCACGAAAATCCGCGCCGTGTACGTTACGCCGCATCACCAGTTTCCCACCACCGTCACCCTGCCGCCGGACCGCCGGATAAAGCTTCTGGCGCTCGCGGAGGAGTATAAATTCGTCATCGTCGAGGATGATTACGACCATGAATTTCATTTCGCGCACCGTCCGGTACTGCCGCTGGCCAGCGCGCAGAACTGGGAGCGGCTGCTCTATATCGGATCGCTCTCGAAGCTGCTCTCGCCGTCCTTGCGTATCGGCTATCTCGTCGGGGCGGCGGATGTCATCGCGCGCGCCGGGGCGGAGATCATGATGATCGATCGCCAGGGCGACCCGGCGACAGAGGCCGCCGCCGCCGGGCTGATGCGCGATGGCGTGCTGAAAAGCCATACCCGCAAGGTGCTGCGGCATTACGAGGCACGCCGCACCTGCCTGGCCGAAGCCTTGCGGACCGGGCTTGGCGCAAGCGCCAGCTTTGCCGTGCCGCAAGGCGGGCTGGCGCTGTGGGTGAATTTCGCGCCCGGCACCCGGCTTGCGCCGGCCGCGCTGGCCGCCCGGAAAATCGGCGTCACCCCGGGCCTGGCTTTCGCCACAAACGGGCACCGCACCAACGGCGCCCGGCTCGGCTTCGGCAGCATGAACGAGGCGGAGCTGCGCGAGGCCGTATCCCGCCTGGCGGCGGCGCTGGCGGCCGGCTGAAGCTTACCGGCGGCCCCAGCCCCAGCGGCGGCCACCGCCCCCCCAGCGCCCGCCGGTAAACACGCGCAGGACAACCAGCAGCACAATGGCCCCGGCGGTCGCGCTGAGCACGAGGCTGACAATCCCCACCCCGAGGTGAATATGCAGCCGCGGCAGCATCCAGTCGCCGATTAACGCGCCGAGCACACCGACGATCAGATCGCCAACCAGGCCAAATCCGCCGCCATCGACGATCTTGCCGGCGAGAAACCCGGCAACGATGCCGACCAGTATGATAACAAGCAGACTCTCATTGGATAAATACATAACATTCTTTCAGCCCGGACGGGCAGCTTAACTGGGTGGGCGCGGGCGGGCTCAGAATTTATAGATCGCCGACAACGAGACCACACCCTCATACGGGCTGGCGGTGATCGGGCTGTCGGCGGCGCTGCCGAGCAGCCGGTCGAAGGCGGCGCTCACATTGAGGATGGCGTGCGGCGTTACGAAATAATCCGCATCGAGCCCGAGCCCGGCGGATTTGAAGCCGCCCTTGGCCTTGTAATAGTGGTAACGCGAGCTGGCCGCCTGATTATGGCTGACGCCGAAATAGGTGTTCATGTACCGCGTATCCGCCAGGGTGACGGTGGGGCCCAGAAACCAGGCGAATTTCGCCGAGCTGCCGGGCATCGGCAGATACGCCCCGATATCGCCGACATAGCCGAACGAGGCACCGAACTGCTTGCGGATATCCACCCGGATGGTGAGGGGAAAGCTCTCGGTCAGCACCGTGGTCGCGAAGAATTTGAGCTCCGGTGCCGGGTGGATGGTGCCGAGCCCGTTCAGCGCCGCGCCATCGACATGCGGCGAGCGGCCCATATCGAAGGTGATGGCGGCGCCGACGCTGATATGGCGGAAGCTGAACAGATTGGCGCCGATCCCTTCGCCACTGGAGATAAACGCGATGTCCTTGTAACGCACATCGATGGCCGGGCCGCCTTGCACCTTATAAACGCCGAGCCCGTCCGCCGCCGGGCCGAACTGCGTGCCGAGGCCAAGCTCGACCTGCCAGGTGGGAATTTTGGGCTCGAACAGGCGCTGGAGCTGGATGCCGGAGGAGTATTGCCATTCCGCGAGGGGCGAGGGCGTCTGCGCCATGGCGGGGCGGATCATCGTCATCATGAGGAGCGCCGCGCCGAGGAAAAACCAGCCGCGTCCGGCGCGGTTCCGCAAGGTGATAAAATGCCTGCCCATAAGTCTCCGCCTTGTAATTTCTATGCAACAGAAATGGGCCCGGATCGCATCAGCACAATAACGGAAACGCTGAAATTTTTGTTGCGGATTTGTCACACAGGCGGGGCGCCCGCGCCTGCGTGACCTAAACCTCGGTAAGCCGGTTCTGCGCCTGGCTGATGAAGCTGCCCGGCGGCACGCTTTGCGTGAGCCAGACATTGCCGCCAATGGTCGAGCCCCGCCCCACGGTGATGCGCCCCAGCACGGTGGCGCCGGCATAGATCACGACATGATCCTCGATGATCGGATGGCGCGGCTCGCCCTTGATGAGCACGCCGTTTTCATCCTCGGTGAAGCGCTTCGCCCCCAGCGTGACATGCTGATAGAGCCGCACGTTCTCGCCTATGATGGCGGTTTGGCCAATGACGACGCCAGTCCCGTGATCGATGAAGAAGCGCGGGCCGATCTGCGCCTGGGGGTGGATGTCGATGCCGGTTTCCGCCTGGCTGATGCTGGCGAGCAGCCGGGCGACCAGCGGCGCGCCGAGCCCGTGCAGCACATGGGCGAGCCGGTGATGAATGATGGCGCGCATGCCGGGATAGGCGATCAGCACCTCGGCGATCGAGCTGGCGGCGGGGTCGCCCTGATAGGCGGCGGTGAGGTCATCGGCGAGCAGGCCGCGCAATTCCGGCAGCTGGGCGGCGAAACCTCGCACGATGATGGCCGCATGTGCCGCGGCCGGCAGGTCGTTCTGGCCGGGCGGCAGGAAAAGCAGGTCGCGGCGGACCTGCTCGGCCAGCGCCGTGAGCACCTGCGCCAGCGTATGGCCGACGAAATAGTCGATGGTCTCGTCGGTGAGGTCGGGGCAGCCGTAATGGCTGGGGAACAGAGCGGCCATAAGCCCGTCGCGGATTTTCTCCAGCGCGGCGCGGGAAGGCAGCTCGCGCAGCAGGCCGCGATGGCGGATTTTATGCGTGACCTCGCGCGAGAGCCGCAGCCCGGCGACCACATCGGCCAGTTCCGCCTGCGTGCTGAGCCCCGCCGGACCCGGGCCGGGCTTTTGCCTGTTGCCGCCTGTGATGCTGCCCATGATACTGTCGCGCCTTGCGTGCTGTGGTGCCGTGAAGCTTTAGCCGGAAAGCTAGGCATGGCGGCATGCAATGTAAATGCGGGCGCGGGCAGCCCCGGGCACGGGTGCCAGGCAGGCGGGCGCGCGGGCATGGAAAGAACCCGCGCGCGTATACGTCTGAATGGGGTATTATTCTATAAATTGTACTTTAACAGGATAAACATCCCGATTTAAGCCGTAAACCTATCCATTAAAAAAAACAATCCTATAATGCGTTTCCCGGCCTGGACGCGGCCGGAAATTGCTTTATCTGGCGTCCGGGTTTTGAGTGTAGGAAAGCGGCGGGTAAAAATGTCCTTGCATGTGATTACGGCCAACCGGCTGCGTGACGGCGTTTCCGTCTGGTTCGCCGGGGCGAATAACTGGGCCGAGCGGGTCGGTGAGGCTGCTTCCTATGAGGATGACGCGCTGGAGGCAGCCCTCCAGGACGCGCAGCCGGCGGATGCGGCGCAGCATGTGGTGGATGTGCGGGCGGTGCCCGCCGCGCGCGGCGTGAATGGGCTGTACCCCACGGAATACCGCGAGAAAATCCGCGCCGAGGGGCCGAGCGTGCGGGCGGATCTGCCCGCCGGGATCTGGCGCGATGGCGCGGCATTGCCGCCCCTGCCCGTATCGGGCGATCGCTCCCCTCATGCCGGGATCTACCGCTACGATGATTACGACCGCGATTTTCTGCGCCAGCGCGCAAGGGAATTCGGCGACAAGGTGGCGCGGCGCCAGGCGGGCGAGCTTTCCGAGGAGGAATTCCTGCCGCTGCGGCTGATGAACGGGCTGTATCTGCAATTGCACGCCTATATGCTGCGCATCGCCATTCCTTACGGCGTGCTGAGCGCCACGCAGATGCGCCAACTCGCCTATGTGGCGCGGCATTACGACCGCGGCTACGGGCATTTCACGACGCGCCAGAACATCCAGTTCAACTGGCTGCGGCTGGAGGATGCCCCGGCCGTGCTGGCGGCGCTGGCGGAAGCCGATCTGCATGGCATCCAGACCAGCGGCAACTGCATCCGCAACGTAACCACCGATGAATATGCCGGCGCCGCGGCGGATGAGGTGGTGGACCCGCGCCTCTATGCCGAAATTCTGCGGCAATGGTCCACGGATCACCCTGAATTCACCTATCTGCCGCGCAAGTTCAAAATCGCCATCACCGGCGCGCCGCATGACCGCGCCGCCGTGCGGGTGCATGATATCGGCATCGAGGTGCATCGCAACGCGGCGGGCGCGCCGGTATTCCGCGTGTTCGCCGGTGGCGGGCTGGGGCGCACGCCCTATGTCGCGATCAAGCTGCGCGACGAGGTGCCGCTGCGGGAATTGCTGCGGTATAATGAGGCGATCCTGCGCGTGTATAACGCGCTCGGCCGGCGCGACAATAAATTCAAGGCCCGCATCAAAATCCTCATCCGCGAGATGAAGCCGGAAGCCTTCATCCAGATGGTGGAGGATGAATATGCCGCCCTGCCACCGGATTACTGCGTGGTGACGCAGGAGATCGTGGATGCCGTCGCGGCGCGCTTCCCGCTGCCCGCCTTCACCCGGGAGGATACCGGCGGGCTCGCCCGTGCCATGGCGGAAGATGCCGCGTTGCGCGCCTGGGTGAAGCAGAACACCCATGCGCATCGCGCGCCGGGTTATGTATCCGTGGCGATTTCGCTGAAGCCCGTGGGCGGCATTCCGGGTGATGCCAGCGCCGATGAGATGGAGACCGCCGCCGCGCTGGCCGATAAATACTCATCCGGCGAGCTGCGCGTGAGCCATGTGCAGAATCTGGTGCTGCCGCATGTCGCCAAGGACGACGTGCCGGCGCTGTTCGCCGCCCTGGTGCAGGCCGGGCTCGCCACCGCCAATGTTGGGCTGGTGACCGATATCATCGCCTGCCCGGGCATGGATTACTGCGCCCTGGCGACGGCGCGCTCCATTCCCGTATCGCAACGCATCGCCGAGCGCCTGGCGCCGCGCGAGCATGAGATCGGTACGCTGCACATCAATATTTCCGGCTGCATCAATGCCTGCGGGCATCACCATGTCGGCCATATCGGGCTGCTCGGCGTCGATAAAAATGGTGAGGAAGTCTACCAGATCACGCTCGGCGGCGCGGCCGACGAGAAGGCCGCGATCGGCGGGATCATCGGGCCGGCGGTGCCGACCGCGAAAGTGCCGGACGCCATCGCGGCGATCGTCGATGCGTATCTCGGCATCCGCCAGGAGGGCGAGCGGTTCATCGACACCTACCGCCGCCTGGGCAACAAGCCGTTCAAGGAGGCTGTCTATGCCACTCATTGATATCCATGCCGCGCCCCTGGCGGAGAGCGATGCGGTTACCCTGCAATTGCCGCCGGATGCGCGGCTCGAGGACATCGCCGCGCGCCTGCCGGCGGCCGGGCGGATCGAGATCGAGTTTCCGAAATTCCGTGACGGCCGGGGCTTCACCCTGGCCCGCGCCCTGCGCGAACGCTACGGTTTCCAGGGCGATCTGCGCGCCACCGGGCATTTCCTGCCCGACCAGTTCGGCGCGCTGAAGGCCTGCGGCTTCACCTCGTTCGTCACCCCGCCCGAGCATGTCCCGGCGCAGTTCGCCGCCGCCACCGGGCCGCGTCAGCCTGGGCAGCTGCTGCGGCGCATGGTCGACCGCGCACGCGAGGGTTGAAAATCCGCACAGCATGCCACTTCACGCAAAACGCCCGGGCGGGCGGTAAAATCCTGCCCTCAAAGCATTCAGGTTTCGAGACAAGTGCTCCTTTGAGTAAACTCTCGTTTCTTTAAGTAAACTCTCCGTTAGGCGTTCCTTGCGGTGTTGCGGTTCATTGCCTTGCTGGTTACACTTTCACTGTCAATAGAGCTGGGAGTTTGGGAATGGCGGTGAGCAGCACGAATAATAAATGGATCGGCCCCTCCGGCGGAACCTGGAACACGGCTGCGAACTGGAGCCACGGGGTTGTCGGCGGTAATAACGGATTGGTCACCGAAATCGACGGTGGCGCCAACATCAATGCCAACGGCCTGACGCTGAGCCTCGGCAATGTCGTTTTCGGCGGCACCGGCACGGTCACCCTTACCGGCAGTTTTTCCCTTTCCGCGTCGTCGAGCTTCATCATCGATGCCGGCGTCACGCTGAACGTGCCGGCCGGAACAAGCCTGCCGTTGACGACCAACATTACCATGTCCGGCACCGGCACGGCCACGCTGTCCGGCGCGCATGTCACCAGCACCAACGCCATCAGCATCACCGCCGGCCAGACCCTTGTCTTGAGCGGTGTAACCGCCTCGGTGGGCAATGGCGGCAGCGGCACGGGCATAATTATGCTCAACGGGTCCAGCCTGGCCATGAGCAATGCCGCGCCGACCGAGACTATCTATTTCGATCCCGTCGCCTCGGGCGGCGCCAAAAACGCACTGACCATACCAAGCTACGGGCATAACCTGACGATACAGAATTTCTCGTTTGGCGATACGATCAATGTCGGCGGCGCCACGCTGGAGCTGGTTGGGTCCGGCCCGAGCTACGCGCTCAAATCCACCACCGGGACCAGCTATGGCACGGTAACCCTGGCGGCTGGCTCAACCTTGCCCGGCAGTTCTCCCTACATCCTGAATAACGCGGCCGGCGCCAACAGCTACCCCTGCTTCTATCCCGGCACCATGCTGGCCACCGCCGATGGCGAGATCGCGGTGGAGGATGTGACCATCGGGACGACGCTCAAAATCGCTTCCGGCGCGGTGCTGCCGGTGCGCTGGGTGGGCTGGAGCGAGGTCGCCATGCGGTTCGCCGATCCGCTGCTCACCCTGCCGATCCGCATCAAGGCCGGGGCGTTGGCCGATGGTGTGCCCGCGCGCGACCTGCTGCTCTCGCCCGACCATGCCGTGTTCATGGATGGCGTGCTGGTGCAGGCCGGGGCGCTGGTGAACGGGGTGAGCATCCTGCGCGAGACGGACGTGCCGGAGAGCTTCCGCTACTACCATGTCGAGCTCGCCACGCATGAGCTGCTGCTGGCGGAACACTGCCCGGCGGAGAGCTTCGTCGATAATATCGACCGGATGAATTTCCATAACTGGGATGAGCGCGCCGCCCCGCGCGACCCCGTGCCGGAAATGGATATCCCGCGCGCCAAATCGGCCCGCCAGGTGCCGGCCAGCCTGCGCGCCATGCTTGCCGCCCGCATGGGCCTGCCTGGCATCGCCGCGGCCGCATAGGCTGAACGTCGCTTGAACGAGGAAAAGGGCGGGCCCAGGGTCCGCCCTTTTTGTTGGCACGGCGGATGGCCCTATATAGGGGCTTGTGCCCGCGCGCGCGGGGCGCGACAAATCCATAAAGTTTTTCGGGAGTAAAACCATGCCGGCCAGCTCTGTCCTCGATACCATTGGCAAAACCCCGCATATCAGGCTCGCCCGGCTGTTTCCGGATGCCAATGTCTGGGTGAAGTCCGAACGTTCCAACCCGGGCGGCTCCATCAAGGACCGTATCGCCCTGGCCATGGTGGAGGCGGCGGAGGCATCCGGCGCGCTCAGGCCCGGCGGGCTGATCATCGAGCCGACCTCGGGCAATACCGGCGTCGGCCTGGCGCTGGTGGCGGCGGTGAAGGGCTACAGGCTGATTTTGGTGATGCCCGAGAGCATGTCCATCGAGCGGCGGCGGCTGATGCAGGCCTATGGCGCCAGCTTCGACCTGACGCCGCGCGAGAAGGGCATGAAAGGGGCGATCGCCCGGGCCGCCGAGCTGGCCGGGCAGAATCCCGGCGCCTGGGTGCCGCAGCAATTCGAGAACCCGGCCAATATCGACATCCATGCCCGCACCACGGCGGTGGAAATCCTCGCCGATTTTCCGGCGGGGCTCGATGTGCTGATCACCGGCGTCGGCACCGGCGGGCATATCACCGGCTGCGCCGAGGTTTTAAAAAAGCACTGGCCAAACCTGAAGGTTTACGCGGTTGAACCGGCCGCCTCGCCGGTCATCTCAGGCGGTGCGCCCGGTCCGCATCCCATCCAGGGCATCGGGGCGGGGTTCATCCCGACCAATCTGCATACCGCCGCCATCGATGGCGTGATCCAGGTGGAGGGCGAAACTGCCAAAAAATACGCCAGGGATTCGGCCGCGATGGAGGGGTTGCTGGTCGGCATATCCTCGGGCGCCACGCTGGCGGCCATCGCCCAGAAGCTGCCGGAGCTGCCGCCGGGCAGCCGCATCCTTGGCTTCAACTACGATACCGGGGAGCGCTACCTCTCTGTGCCGGATTTCCTGCCGGCTTGAGCCAGATCAATGTCGCGGGGCGCCGGGCGGTCCAGGTCTCGGCGATGAACGATACCAACCTCATCGCCCGTTATGACGGGCGCGTGCCACGCTATACGAGCTACCCCACCGCGCCGCATTTTTCCCCGCAGGTGGATGCGGTTGCCTACGGCCAATGGCTGGAAGCCTTGCCGGAGGGGGCGGCGCTCTCGCTTTATCTGCATGTGCCGTTCTGCGACCGGCTCTGCCTGTATTGCGGCTGCAACACCACGGTGGTGCTGAAGGAGGCACCCAAGCGGCTCTATGCCGCGCATCTGCAGCGCGAGATCGCGCTGGTGGCGGCGCGGCTCGGCCGCCGGGCGCGCGTTACCGCCATCCATTGGGGCGGCGGCACACCCACAAGCCTGCCGGGCGACTGCCTCACCGGCATCATGGCGCAGCTCCGCGCGCTGTTCGACGTGGCGGCGGAGGCGGAAATCGCCATCGAGATCGACCCCACATCCGTTACGCCCGCCATACTGGCCACCCTCGCGGAAATGGGCGTGAACCGCGCCAGCCTCGGCGTGCAGGATTTCTGCCCCGAGGTGCAGGAGGCGATCGGCCGGCACCAGAGCTACGCGCAGACCTGGCGTTGCGCGCAGGCGATGCGCGGTCTGGGCATCACCTCGCTGAACCTCGACCTGATCTATGGCCTGCCGTTTCAGACGGCGGAGTCCGTGGCCCGCACCGCGCGCCAGGCACTGGCGCTGGGGGCGGAACGCATCGCCGTGTTCGGCTACGCGCATGTGCCGTGGATGAAGAAGCACCAGAGCCTGATCCGCGACGAGACCCTGCCGGATGCCGCGGCGCGGTTTGCCCAGACCGGGATCATCCGGCAAATCCTGGTGGAGGAAGGCGGCTATGTGCCGGTCGGGCTCGACCATTTCGCGCTGCCCGGCGATGCCATGGCGCAAGCGGCGCGCGAGGGCGTGCTGCATCGCAGTTTTCAGGGCTACACCACCGATGCGGCGCCGGTGCTCATCGGGCTCGGGGCCAGCGCCATCGGTACGCTGCCGCGCGGCTATGTGCAAAATGCCAGTTCCGTGCCGGCTTATAACGCCGCGATCGCGCGTGGTGAATTCGCCGTGGCGCGCGGCGTGGCGCTGAATGCCGAGGATGTGCTGCGCCGTGGCGTGATCGAAGCCATCATGTGCGATCTCGCGGCCGATATTCCGCCTTCCTTGCATGACGATGCCGCCGGTCTCGCACGGTTCGTCGCGGACGGGCTGGTGCAATGGGACGGCCACCGCCTGGAGGTGACCGAACGCGGCCGCCCCTTTGTGCGCAATGTCGCCGCGCTGTTCGATGCCTATCTGCAACCGATAAGCGGTGCGCCGCGCCACGCCACCGCGGTATGATCAAACGCGGTATGATCAAACGCTGAATCAAAGAAAAAAACCCTGCCACGGAAACCCATGGCAGGGCCAAGTTTTGGGGAGTGTATCCGCTGTGGGATAAACAGCTTATGCCAGGACTGGCCGCGCATTTCCTTGACACAGATCAAAGCCGGAAAATTTTAATGGCCGCGCCGCCCGGCAAGGCGGCGATACAATGTGTTGCGGCTGATGCCGAGATGGCGTGCCGCCGCGGCGATATTGCCGCCGGCCGCCGCCACGGCGCTCGCGATCATGGCATCGGATTGCGCGCGCAGCGAGGCACCACCCTGGAGTGGCGGCGCCGTGTGGCGGGCGGCAAGCTCGCGCCGCGCATCATCGCCCAGATGCGCCAGGGTAATTTCCGTTTCGCCCTCATCCAACATCAGGCGGGCGGTACGCAGCCAGCCGGCAAGCTGGCGCAGATTGCCGGGCCAGCGATGCCGCGCGAGGGCCTCACCCAAAGCGGGGGAAAGTTTTAGCTCATTGGCCGATGCGCGGCTTTCCCCGGCCAGGATGCGGGCGATAAGCACCGCCATATCGGTACGTGCGCGCAAGGGCGGCAATGTTACCGCCAGCCCGCCCAGATGGTAATACAGATCGGCACGGAATGTTCCGGACTCGATGCATCGTGGCAGGTCGGCGGCGCTGGCGGTGATGAGCCGGATATCAACCGGCACCGCCCGCCCGCCAATGCGCGCGACCTGTTTTTCCTCAAACACGCGCAGCAGCCGGCTCTGCAGGGCGAGCGGCAAGGCGCTGACATCGTCAAGGAACAAGGTGCCGCCACTGGCTTCGCAAATACGCCCATCTCCCGTGGCATGGCCGAAGAGTTCCGCTTCGAGCTGCGGTTCCGCCAGCGCCGCGCAGTTTACGGCGATGAATGCGGCGCGGTGGCGCGGCCCGGCTTCATGCACGGCACGGGCAAGCACGCTTTTTCCCGTGCCGTTTTCGCCCTGCAGCAGGATGGGCAGCTGGTGCCCGAGCACGCGGCGCAACTGGCTGATGGCCTTGCCGAGCTGGGCATCGCCCGTATCCAGCGCCGCCAGCGCATCACCCGGAGGGGCGGCTGTGATAGCGGATTGAACGGGCCCCGCGTGATCAAGCGGCGGATGGACGAGCGGCGCGTTGAAGGTCTCGATGGACATGAACATCATCGTGCCGTTGCGCAGCCGGATGCAGACCGGCCGGCCCTGGGCCTCACGGTCGAGATCCATCAGCCGTGTCAAGCTGGTATCGAAACAACCCGCGGCATCGCGCGTGCCGATATCGGCCGGGCGCAGGCCGAGCATGGCGAAGCCGGCGCGGTTGGCACCAAGGATCTTGCCGTCCCCGCCAAGGGCAATAGCCCCTTCCACCATGCTGCCGACACAGTCGCGCGATATGTGAAAGCGCAGCCTGGTATGGTGCAGGAAGGCGATTTCGAAAATCCGGTTCTCGATCATCTGCGCGGCGGCGCGCACCAGGCCGAACGTATGCGGGTGGTAGATGCGGGCATCGCATGAAATATCGATGATGCCGAGCAACTGGCCGCCGGGGCCGGTGAGCGGGGCGGCGGCGCAGGCGAGAAAATTATTGCGCTTGAGGTAATGCTCGGCGCCATTCACCACGACCGGCTTCCCCTCGATGAGCGCCGTGCCGATGGCATTGGTGCCGCGCTGATCCTCGGCCCAGCAAGCCCCGGTGGTGAGCGCGACCTTGGCCGCGCGGCCACAGAAATCCGTATCCCCCGCCGCTTCGAGCAGGTAGCCATTGGCATCGGAGAGCAGCAGGACGCAGCCGGAATCCTTGATCTGGCTGTAGAAATACGAAATCACCGGCCTGGCCTGGCTGATCAGCACGGCATTGCGCTCAGCGGCGATGCCCCGTTCAGCCTGGCCATAATGCGGCACATCGCGGCGGTTCTGCTCGGGCGTCAGCCCCGCCATCCGGCAGCGTTGCCAGGAGCGGCTGATATCGCCCGGATCGCCGCCCCGGAGCGCGACGGCGTGTGGCGGGTTCACTTCCGCCCGCGCGGATAGTCGGTAAGGTTCCATGGCTGGCGCGTCCTGGCCCATTTGATACGGGGCATTCTGGCCTCGTGATTCTTAAAATTTTCGTTAAGCTCCAGGTCCGTGCCGCGCAAGTGAATTTTTGGCTGCTCCATTCTGGCACAGTGCCCCGTTTCGTCACGCGAAATGCTTTTAATTTGCAACACTCGCGCGGCACGGCGCAGAAATTCCAAATCATACCGGAGGAACCACCATGCTCGACGCCGCCATTGCCCCCTTGCCGGGAAGCGCCCTCGCGGGCTTCAGCTTCAAGCCGCGCTACGATAATTTTATCGGCGGCAAGTTCGTGCCGCCCTGCGCGGGCCAGTATTTCGACAATATCTCGCCGATCACCGGGCGGGTCTTCACCCAGGCGGCGCGCTCGGCGGCCGCCGATATCGAACTGGCGCTCGATGCCGCGCATGCCGCGGCGCCGGGCTGGGGCCGCATGAGTGCCGCCGCCCGCGCCAACATACTCAACCGCGTGGCCGACCGCATGGAGCAGAATCTTGAATTGCTTGCTTATGTGGAAACGGTCGATAACGGCAAGCCGATCCGCGAGACCACGCTGGCGGATGTGCCGCTCGCCATCGACCATATGCGCTATTTCGCCGCCTGCATCCGCGCCCAGGAGGGTAACCTCAGCGAAATCGACGAGACCACGGTCGCCTATCATTATCACGAGCCGCTCGGCGTCGTCGGGCAGATCATCCCGTGGAATTTCCCGCTGCTGATGGCCGTTTGGAAGCTCGCCCCGGCTCTGGCGGCGGGCAATTGCGTGGTGCTGAAACCAGCCGAGCAGACGCCGGTCTCCATCCTCGTGCTGGCCGAGCTGATCGCCGACCTGCTGCCGCCCGGCGTGCTCAACATCGTCAACGGGTTCGGGCTGGAAGCCGGCAAACCGCTGGCCTCGTCCAGCCGCGTCGCCAAAATCGCCTTCACCGGCGAGACCTCGACCGGCCGGCTGATCATGCAGTATGCCAGCGCCAACCTCATTCCCGTCACGCTGGAGCTGGGCGGCAAATCACCCAATATCTTCTTCGCCGATGTGATGGACGCGGATGACGCGTTTCTCGACAAGGCTGTGGAAGGGCTTGTGCTGTTCGCGCTCAACCAGGGCGAGGTCTGCACCTGCCCGTCGCGGGCCTTCATCCAGGAAAGCATCTATGACCGCTTCATGGACCGCGTGCTCCGGCGCGTGGCGGCCATCAAGCAGGGCAACCCGCTGGACATGGCGACCATGATCGGCGCCCAGGCCTCGGCCGAGCAGGTCGAGAAGATCATGTCATATATCGCCATCGGCCATGGCGAGGGCGCGGAACTGCTGATCGGCGGCGCCAAAGCCGATCTCGGCGGCGCGCTCTCGGAAGGCTATTACATCAACCCGACGATCTTTCGCGGCCACAATAAAATGCGCCTGTTCCAGGAGGAGATTTTCGGCCCGGTGCTCTCGGTCACCACCTTCAAAACCGAGGACGAGGCGCTGCAGGCGGCGAATGACACGCTTTACGGCCTGGGCGCCGGTGTATGGTCGCGCGACATGAACCGCGCCTACCGCATGGGCCGCGGCATCAAGGCGGGGCGGGTCTGGACAAATTGTTACCATTTGTATCCGGCGCATGCCGCTTTCGGTGGCTATAAGCAGTCCGGCATCGGCCGCGAGACGCATAAGATGATGCTCGATCACTACCAGCAGACCAAGAATCTTCTGGTCAGCTACAGCCCCAACGCGCTCGGCTTCTTCTGAAGCGGCATGGGCGGCGAGGCGGCAGATTATTGCTTTGCCACGATAAAGCGGGCAAAACGATGCTGCGGTCCACCATGTGATGGATTCGTTACGGCCGATGCGCCGCTACCCGGCGCGGGCGTTGTGCAACCTTGTAGCGTCCGCGACCGGACGGAAGAGAGACACCGATGAAGACCCTCAAGATCACCGGATCGGCATTTGCGGCCCTGTTGCTCTCCGCTGGCGCGGTGCTTTCCGCCAGCGCGGCCATGGCCGGCACCCCGCCCGCGCTCTACACCGCCGCCCAGGCCAGCGCCGGGGCGGCAGCCTATGCCCAGAATTGCGCGATGTGCCATGGCGCCGACCTCAAGGGCGGGGCCGGCCCGGCGCTGGCGGGCCAGGGCTTCGCCGCCGCGGGTGCCGGCAAAACCGTGGGCAGCGTGTTCACCATGGTGGCGCAGCAAATGCCGGCGGGCCAGCCAGGCAGCCTGAGCCAGACCCAGTACGAGGATATCATGTCCTATATCCTGCAGGAGAACGGCTACCCGGCTGGCAGCGCCGCACTGGTGTACAAGGCCGCGCTCGCCTCCACCACGCCGGTCGTCGCCTCGAAGTAAAACCCCGTTGCCTGTCATGCCGCCACGCCCCCGCAAGGGCGCGGCGCATGATGCGGCGGCAGCACGGCGCCGCGCCCGCCCGGCTGGACGCGGGCCGCCGCCTTTGCTTAAATTTCTCCCAGCCAGGGTTTACCCTGAGCGTCTTCTGGTCTGCCGAGAGCCAAGATGAACCGTACCGCCGCCGAGATCATGACAAAAGCCCCGCTCACCGTCCTGCACCCGCAGGACCGTGTGCCCCGCATCGCCGCCGCCCTGCGCGACAACCATGTGAGCGCGGCGCCGGTGGTGGATGAAGCCGGCAGGCTGCTCGGCCTGGTGAGCGAGAGCGATCTGATCCGCCATCTCGGCGATGCCGAGACCAAGCGCCGCGCCTGGTGGCTGGAGCTGCTCTCCGAGGGCGAAGGCCTGGCGGCGGATTTCCTGGATTACCTGAAAGAGGAAAACCGCACCGCCGCCGATGTGATGAAGCGCGAGGTGGTGACGGTGGCCGAGGACACCGCGGTCGGCGAGATTGTCGATCTGTTCGCCCGCCACGGCATCAAGCGCGTGCCGGTGCTGCGTGAGGGCGTGCTGGTCGGCATCGTCGCGCGCTCCGACATCATTCGCGCCCTGGCCGCGCCCAACCCGGCCTGACTGCCCCTGGATTGATCCTGGTCAAGCCGGCTCCGGCACGGCTTGCTATACTGCGCCTTTACATCAGGAGAGCGCGATTTGGCGGACGGGCTTCAGAAGCAGGGCAGGCAGATGCCGGGCGGCAGTCTCGGATTTATTTTCCTGGGGCTGCTGATGGCGGTGCTGCTGACCAGCCTCCTGACCAGCGTGCAGGGCAATGCGGTAGAAAGCATCCCCTACAGCCAGTTCCTGACCTTGCTGCACCAGGGCCAGGTCAATGACCTCACCGTCAATGACAACACGATCACCGGCACGCTGAAGCAGGCTGCCGCCAGCGGTGCCACGCAGTTCACCACCGACCGCGTGGACCCGGCTCTGGCGCAGGAGCTGTCCGGCGCGAAAGTGACCTATTCCGGCGTCCCGGCGCCCGGCTTTCTCGCGGGGCTGCTTGGCTGGCTCGCACCTCTGCTGCTGTTCGCCGGGTTCTGGTACCTCATGCTCAGCGGGCGCATGGGCGGCGGGGCCGGCGGCGGGCTGCTGGCCACCGGCAAGGCCCGCGCGCGGGTTTATGCCGAGAGCGATATCAGCATCCGCTTCCGCGATGTCGCGGGGGTGGAAGAGGCCAAGGCCGAGCTCAAGGAGGTGGTGGATTTCCTGAAAAACCCCGCCGCCTATGGCCGGCTCGGCGCGCATATTCCCAAAGGCATTCTGCTCGTCGGCCCGCCCGGCACCGGCAAAACCCTGCTGGCACGCGCCGTGGCGGGTGAGGCGGGGGTTGTGTTTTTTTCCATCTCCGGCTCGGAATTCGTGGAAATGTTCGTGGGCGTGGGCGCGGCGCGGGTGCGCGACCTGTTCGTGCAGGCCCGCGCCCAGGCCCCGGCCATCATCTTCATCGACGAGCTGGACGCGCTGGGCCGCGCCCGCAACGCGGCGATGCCAGGCGGCGGCAATGACGAGAAAGAGCAGACGCTGAACCAGCTTCTGGCCGAGATGGACGGGTTCGACCCCTCCGCCGGCGTGGTGCTGCTGGCCGCTACCAACCGGCCGGAAATTCTCGATCCGGCCTTGTTGCGGGCCGGGCGCTTCGACCGCCAGGTGCTGGTGGACCGGCCCGACCGCGCCGGGCGCGAGCAGATTTTGCTCCTCCACATGCATAAGGTGAAGCTGGCGCCGGAGGTCTCAGCGGCGGAAATCGCGGCGCTGACACCGGGGTTTACCGGGGCTGATCTGGCGAATCTGGTGAATGAGGCGGCACTTCTGGCGACGCGGCGCAACGCCGAGGCGGTGACGTTGGACGATTTTTCCAATGCCGTGGAGCGCATCATCGCCGGGCTGGAGAAACACGACCGGCTGCTGGCGCCCAAGGAGCGCGCGGTGGTGGCGCATCATGAGATGGGCCACGCCATCACCGCCATGGCGCTGCCGGATGTCGACAAGGTGCAGAAGATTTCGATCATTCCGCATGGCATCGCGGCACTCGGGTATACCATCCAGCGGCCAACGCAGGATCGCTTCATCATGAGCCGGAGCGAGTTGCTGGAGCGCATCACGGTGCTGCTCGGCGGACGTGCGGCGGAGTCGCTGATGTTTCCGGATATTTCCACCGGGGCGGCGGATGATCTGATGCGCGCGACGGATATGGCGCGCGCCATGGTGGTGCGTTACGGCATGGATACGAAACTCGGCCAGGTGACTTATGAGCCGGAGACCTCACATTTTCTCGGCGGCGGACAGGAGTTTCGGCCGCGCCAGTATAGCGAGCAGACGGCGGCGGCGATCGATGGGGCGATCCGCGAGCTGATCGAGGCGGCGTTCACCCGGGCGCGGGCGATATTGCAGGCCAACCTGCCGGCCTTGCGCGCCGGTGCCGCGGAGCTGCTGCGCGACGAGACGATTTCCGGCGAGCGTCTGGCGGCGGTCGCGGCCACGGTACCGGCCTGGACCGGCAACACCACGGCCCGTCTCAGCGAAGCGGGTTGAACCGGCATCCGCAAAGCGGGCTAAATTCTCATCGAGCCCGTATCAATGAAGCGCTGATGCCAGGACAGCGCCTCCGCCGGCAGGCAGGGCGATTGCTGGCCATATGAATGTTCGCGGGCACGGGTGTAATAATCGCGCAGCATCGGCCGGTAATCAGGATGCGCGCAGTTATTGATGATGAGCTCGGCGCGCTGCTTCGGCGAAAGCCCGCGCAGATCCGCCAGCCCCTGCTCGGTCACGATCACCTGCACATCCTGCGTGATATGATCGACATGCGAGGCCAACGGCACGATGGCCGAAATCGCGCCGCCTTTCGCGGTCGAGGGCGTCATGAAAATCGAGACATAGGCGTTGCGCGCGAAATCGCCGGACCCGCCGATGCCGTTCTGGATCCGCGAGCCCATCACATGGGTGGAATTCACATTGCCATAGATATCGGCTTCGATGAGCCCGTTCATGGCAAGGCAGCCCAGGCGCCGCACCAGCTCGGGATGGTTGGAGATCTCCTGCGGCCGCAGGATCATCTTGCTGCGGTAATTTTCCATGTTGGCGTTCAAATTAGCCGCCGCTTCGGGCGAGAGCGAGAAGGAGGTGGCCGAGGCCATGCGCAATTTGCCGGAGGTCAGCATGTCCAGCATGCCATCCTGAATAACCTCGGTATATGAGGTCATGTTTTCAAAACGTGACTCGTTCAGCCCGGTCAGCACCGCATTGGCGATGTTGCCGACGCCCGATTGCAGCGGCAGCAGATTTTCCGGCAGCCGACCCTTTTTCACCTCATGCTCGAAAAATGCGATGAGATGCCCGGCAATGGCGCGCGCGCACTCATCCGGCGGGGCGAAAGGCAGGTTGCGGTCCGGCGTATCGGTGAGCACGATGCCGGCGATCCGCTCCGGGTCGCAGCGGAAGGTGGTCTGGCCGATGCGGTCATCCGGGCGGATCAGCGGGATCGGCACCCGGTGCGGTGGCAAGGCGGTGCCGTAATAAATATCATGCATGCCCTCCAGCGCCGGATTCTGCCACGAATTCACTTCCAGAATAATTTTACCGGCGCGGTCGAGCCAGGTCTTGTTGTTGCCGACCGAGGAGGAGGGGATCAGCGATCCATCCCCGGTGATGCCGGTGACCTCCACCAGCGCGGTATCGAGGGGGCCTAAAAACCCCTGCCACGCCATGGGCGCCACCTGGCTCAGATGCATGTCGAAATATTCCATCTTGCCGGAATTTATTTTTTCCCGCGCGATGGGATCGGAGTTGTAAGGCAGGCGGAATTCGATGCCATCCGCCTTGGCGAGCGCGCCATCCAGCTCCGGCCCGGTGGAGGCGCCGGTCCATACCCGCAGGCGGAAATTCTCACCCGCGGCGCGAGCCGCCTCCATGCGGCGGGCCAGCGCCTGCGGCACCGCCTTCGGGTAGCCCGAGCCGGTAAACCCGCTCATCCCCACCGTGCTGCCGGGCGCGATCAGCGCCGCCGCCGCTTCCGCCGGCATGATCTTGTGCCGCAGGCTGGTGGATTTGATCCGGCTCATACGCAATCTCCCTGGTTGAAATACACCGGCACCCCGTCCGGGCATCACGGCGCGCCAGGCGCCTTCATGGCGGTTTGGCGGGCGGAAACATTGATCTGGCGCAAATGGTGCGGGTGGGGGGACTCGAACCCCCACAGGACTATGTCCCAACGGATTTTAAGTCCGGTGCGTTGTATTGTAACTTGTTGATATAAAACAAATCTTTAGGTAATTGAAAGTATATGTGTAAGAAAATGTGTAATTTTAGCCATTTCTAAGCGATTTCGTGATTATTACGATTTGTGTAAATTATTGTTTTCATAAAGAATTTTTTAAAGCGCGGTCTTAGGCGTCCTCGCTCCAGCGCCTCGAATCAGATCGTTACGAACACGGTTGTATCGGGTGCTGGGCACCGTGCCGGGGTGCTCGGCCTGATGGTAAAAATCATTCGACATCCTCCTGTTCTCCCGATCACGACGGGCGCAACGGGGCGGAGCGGGATCGGCAGGGCGCAATAGGCTGCCGCCGTACTCATTCCTGTCCAATCTCGGCAAATTCGAAAGTGCACAATCAATTTATCCTTGTAAAATTGGAATTATAAGCCGATATTGCTAGCATGATTGAACGCCACATAAAGCAAAAGCTTCTCGAAGCAATCGGTGACGCCCCTGCCGTCGCCCTACTCGGGCCGCGTCAGGTCGGCAAGACCACGCTCGCGCAAGAAATCGGCGATACGCGCCCCTCTATATATCTTGACCTTGAGAGCGCTGCGGACCGCGCCAAGCTCGCCGACCCGGAAGCCTACCTCGCCAGCCACGAAGATGAACTGGTGATTCTTGACGAGGTACATAGGGCGCCAGAGCTCTTTCAAAGCTTGCGCGGTCTCATCGACCGCGGACGGCGCAAAGGGAAAACCGCGGGTCGTTTTTTGCTCCTGGGTTCGGCCTCGGTTGATCTGCTTCAGCAATCAGGGGAAAGCCTGGCCGGGCGGATTTCCTATTTGGAGCTGGGACCGTTTGATGCGCTGGAAGTTCCTGCCAGTGACCTGGAAACCTTATGGGCGCGCGGCGGATTTCCATCGAGCTTTCTGGCATCAAGCGATGCGGCCAGCTTCCGCTGGCGCCAGGATTTTATCCGCACATATTTGGAGCGCGACATTCCGCAATTCGGCCCGCGCCTTCCGGCGGAAACGCTGCGGCGGTTATGGACAATGCTTGCCCATAACCAAAGTGAACTGCTTAACGCCGCAAATTTAGCCCGTGCACTCGCGATCGATAACAAGACGGTCACCCGCTATCTTGATTTGCTGGTCGATCTGCTTCTGGTGCGCCGCTTGCAGCCTTGGCACAGCAACGCCGGCAAACGGCTCGTGAAGTCTCCGAAGGTCTATGTACGCGATAGCGGCATCGTCCATGCCCTGCTCCGCCTGCCAACGCGCGAGGACGTACTCGGGCATCCTGTCGTCGGTGGGAGCTGGGAGGGGTTTGTTATCGAATCATTAGTGGCGGCAGCCCCCGAAGGCACGGACGCAAGTTTCTACCGGACTTCGGCGGGAGCTGAGATTGATCTGCTTTTGACCTTGCCCGGCGACGTGCTTTGGGCCGTCGAAATTAAACGCGGTTCCGCGCCCAAGGTAGGGCGCGGTTTTCATCAGGCTTGCGCTGATTTGAAACCGGCAAAAACTTTTGTTGTATATGGCGGTACAGAGCGGTTCCCGCTTGATTTCAGAACCGAGGCAATCGGCCTTTCTGAGTTGGCCGCACAATTGTGCACAGCCGGGTGATAATTCATCCAGGGAAGGCTGTATTGGTCGCCTGCCGCAAAGGATTACCGGGTGTTCTGCTGGCGGCGAAGTCTGACCGTAAGCTGCCTGACCGCTTCCGCAAAACTTATCCTGGAAGCTGACGTGCCGCCGTTGTTGATGGAAGTTCTAATCTCGATCGGCTAATGTCGAAATTGGGCGGAGGAAAAACATGCGAATGGACGACTATAGGACGACGCTTGAGGCCCAGGGATGGTGTTCATTGTCGACATCAGTCTCAATTACCCAAGCCGCGCTCAGCGCCGCCGTTGCCAGTCTGGCGGAGGAATTGGGAGAGATCGTACCCGGGCGAGGGCGCCGGCGCGTCGAGCAAATCGTCCCGCAAGAAACCCAGGCGGCCTATGCCGGCTCGCTAAGCGAGCAGGTGGGATTCGCACCCATGCCACTCCATACCGACACGGCGCACTGGACCGTCCCGTGTCGATACATGGTAATGGCATGCGCTGAACCGGGCCCGAAGCCGACCCCTACGATGTTGTTGGACAGTAAAACCGTAGCGCTAGACGCTCGACAGTCGGCGGCATGCAGCACGGCGGTCTTCCTGGTTCGGAACGGACGGCAATCCTTCTATGGTTCGATCACAGCCCGCGACCGGCCATTCATTCGTTTTGACCTTGGATGCATGGAACCTCTTTCAGCGGAAGGGGCGGAAGTTGCGGACGCGATTAGTTACCAACAGAACGCTGAAAAGGCCCGCCGCCACAACTGGCAGCGCGGTGATGTCCTCGTGATTGATAACTGGCGTACGCTCCACGGGCGTGGCGTTGACGATCATACGGCGCCGGGTCGCGTGTTACTGAGGGCGATGGTGCGATGACAGACCAAACGGTTCCTACCGCGATAAGCAAAGAGGGATTAATGGGGAAATCGCGTGTCTACGTTCAGCGGGCTTTCCGCTCGAAGCAAGCGAAGGATTTTGACGAATATCAGCTATGGCTATCGCTGGCGCTTGAGTTGCTGGGCAAGGCTGCGCTCGCCAACATCCATTCCAGCCTCGTTGTCGATCCTACACACTCGACCTCCTTGTTCGCCGCTTCCGGTGTAATTATCAGCACCGACATAAAAACCATTCAGGCTAAAACGCTGTATGAGCGGCTTGGCCATCTGTCAAAATATTTTGACAAAAGTGTGAAAGATTTCTGCGATGCAATCTCGTTGAGGCGGAATGCCGAGTTGCATTCGGGAGAGCTACCATTCAAGCAGATGCGGCTTGAAGCATGGGAAGGGAAGTTCTGGCACGCTGCGCAAATTATTCTGGATTTGCTGCAGTCAAATCTCGAGGAATGGTTAGGAGCGGATCGGGCGAAAGCCCCGATCCAGCTTGTCAACGAAGCAGCTGAGGCACTTCAGGAAGCAGCGAAACTACGAGTTGTTCAAGCGCGCGACCACTTTTTGCAACGCCCCAAAAAGGAGAGAGACGAAGTTCTATCGCTGTCGAAAAACAAGCATGCATTCCACTATCCTAAAATATTCAAGTTTGTTGGAGAACATGAATGGCCGGTCGATTGCCCAGCTTGCGCAAGTCGCGCGTTCTTTGCGGGCGATCTTTTCGCTGAAGAGGTTCTCGACGAAAACGCTGGGGAAGGTGGGCTGGAAGAAGAAGTTGAGAAGAGCTATGGCGCGGAGGAATTTAGGTGCCCGACGTGTAACCTTCACCTCGACAGCCGCGAGGAAATTGAAGCCGCCGGGCTCAATCCGGATTATACGGAAGTGGAGGTTCGGGAACGTGAGCATGAACCTGAATATGGCAATTGTTGAACCTTAGCGCCCGCTGCGTCAGCAAGTAGGGTGCAATGCCACGCGGCATTGCACCGCGGGCGAGCCGGTGTGGCGGGAAGATTGTTACGTTGGCAAGGAGTTAAACCGTGGGTGCACAAGCAACGTCAACCGTCCCAACATGGACATTAGCAATTCCTATCGTCGCAGCTTTTATAGCGTTTACCGGTGTTGCCCTTACGCTGGTGCTATCTTGGCGAAACGCCAATAGGCAACTAAGATCAGCCCATACCCTCAAAATCGCCGAGATGCGACAGGAATGGATCAATTCCCTAAGGGACTCAATGAGCAAATTTCAATCGTATGGAGTAACACCAGGATTATCTCACACGAGCGAGAGAGAGTTCTATGAATGCGGAACGCGCATTGAACTTCTAATGAATCCAAAAGACCCAGATTACGAGGAATTGCAAAACTGCCTATATGATTTTCTTTCCGCAGACGAACTTGTCGACAAATACGGCGCGAACCCACGATTTGTGGCCATTTGCCAACGAATTCTAAAGCGGGAGTGGGACACGCTCAAGCGTGAGATAGCTTCAGCAGGTTGAAAGTGAGGCGTTATCCTAGGTACGTAGGTGATGTCGGTCAGACCATGTCGTCCCGCGCGTCCTCAAAATGATCCGCCCCTCTATGCTGATGGATAATGTCCGGATTTTGGGAGCGGGAAAAGAGGCCTGAATGACCGGCATGGGCGCAAAGCTGCGGCTAAATTGTGTCGTTCCGACAAAATTGGTGGAATTTGTGATGGATAGCTCATCCAAAATTGCTCAGCACGGCAAGTCAAAAACCAAAAGACCCGCTACAGCCTCAACTTTCCTCTCTGCGTCTGGCCAAGAACCTGAGTCTGCTCTGGCACCTTCGAAGCACGTTCGGCCAGGCGCTGCCAATACTCACCCTCGGTGATGCGCATCGCTCGCTTCGCCATTGTCAATTCGGTTAGTCGCTCAACAAGTGCCGTGCCGGAGCGGATCATCTGGGCGGCTCGCTCACTGTGCCGGCGCAGCCGCTCAACCAAGGCTGGAAGCCGGCTTTCCAAAACTCTCATGATCCGGCCGTGCTCAAGCCTCTCAGGTAAGTAGGTCGCCCTGTCCTGGGCCATCTTCCGTTCCTCAATCCGCTGAAATGCCGCCTGCACGGTCTGTATCGTACCGCGCCGGAGGTCAGCAGCCCGTTCAATCAGAGAAACGGCACTCTCCTTTTCGTCCTGCCGCGAAAGATTGCGCGTCACATTGGCCAGCACGTCGCTCGCCGTAATCTCCCGGCGATCCCCAAGCGGCCGCCGACCGACAATCTCGGCCCGTTCAGCCCCTTCCGAAGTTACAATGAAACTTTGCTCGCGGTGACGGCTGCCGCTGGTATAGGCACCAAAAGCCGTCACCAACCGGCTCCCGCTTGGCATTGCATGAATATGTTCCGTGACGGTAGAGCCCTGCGCGGTATGCGTGGTCAACGCATCGCCATATGCTTGCGCCGCTTCAGTACCGCTTACCGTCCGCTTGCTAAAATGCGCAGCCACACGCTCAGGTACGGCCGCGAGCCGTGCCATTTCCGTGCGCGAATCCAGGGTGATCTCCACACCATGGCGGCGGAGATTATCGGCCAGATAAGCTTGGTATAACGCACCCCATTCGTGGATGCGTCCATCAAGCTGGGCCAGATCGAGGCCGCCCACGCGCCCGCTTTCCGTCTGCACCACATTGAATACCGCGACATGGGTATGGACCTGCATATCGCCTGGCACGCGCCCATCACTGCCGATGACGCTGTGCAGTTCAGTCGCCTCACACCCCTGTTCATCGCGCGTGACAACGGCGACGGTCGGCCGCGCCGCATAATGGTCGAATGAAACCCAGCCTATTGAGCCAGGCTCGTACCCATCCTTCCCGCCCTTACCCATTCGCGCCCGCCCAATCTCCTTCTCGATAATGCCCATAACGCTTTCGATCGCATCGCTATGCGCCTGGTGCATCATGGCGCGCTCAGCATTCGTCGGCGCAAATGCCCAAGCCACGGAGAGAGATTTTGGCGCTGAGAATGTAAGGTCGATATATCCGATCCGGGATTTTGAGGCTTCGAGCAGCGTCATATAGGCGCGGTCGGACAGGACACGGCCGTCGGCCAAGCGGCCGGAAAGAATGTTTTTACGCTCCTCGGCCGAAAGCTCCCGTTTCTTGGAGTCAAGCGCTGTCTCCAGGCGTTTTACCGCGGCGGTTGCTGCTATCTCCGGCAAAACTTCACCATTGGCTGTCCGTCCCGAGAGCATATGCTCAAGCTGCTCCTGGTTTGGCTTTTGGTCGCCTTTCAGGCCAAAAATCTGGTTCAAACTTTGAGTGCCGGCCTGTATCTGCTTGCCAGCAATCACGCGGCCATCCGCACGCTGGCCATTTAACAGGAAAGCCACCTCGCTCGGCGTAAGCCCTCTGTTGGGCACGATACCGAGACGGTGTGCAAGAACGGGATTTATACCCCGACGCGGCGTCGCCAACGCACTGCTATAATCGCGCGCTGCCATGGCATCATTGATCGCGACATCAAGCCGATCAATCGCAACGGGATTTCCCAACCTGGTCAGGCTGGCCATGGCTTCGTCACGCGCAACGAGGCCGGCTCCCGCGAATGCAGCTACCGCCCGTAATTCAAGCGCGCCGGCGCGAAGCACGGAGCCGTCCGCAGCAAGGACGCTTTCACCTAAACGCGCCACTTCAATTTTCACGAGTTCGTCGAGTGCGTCGCCGCCTGGTAAAATCCCCTTCACGGCGAGACGGTTATAGCGGCTATATGCCGCCTCTGCCTGCGTGGGCGGCGTCATGCCCTGTTCATAATATTCCGCCATCACCGCCATCTCGGGCGACAAGGTTTGCTGCAGAAGGTGCTCGGCCATATTGCGGGCCGCACGCGGGGCTCCCGCGGCACCGGTGCGATATGTCAGCATCTCAGGACGCTCTGCGCATGATGCGGCCCGTTAACAGCGCTGCACCGGCCAACAACACCTCCATCACGTCACGCGAGCTAACAGGATGCACAGTGAGATGAAAAATGATACGATCGGCACATTGAGACTTGGCCATAGATTCCTCCTGGCGATCTGCAATCTTAAAACGCTATCCTGCGGCTCATCTTAGTCATGAGATCAGGGCCATCGCAACACGACATTCGGCGGGAAAGGGAGCTTCCGAAGGGTGCCTTGGTCTGTGGCAAAAATCCAAAATACAAACACGATTGACGCAGGTATTATTCTCAGAAAAAATCTCAGAACAAACCCAAGACTTGTCCACTGAACAAACCCTCGAAAAGTCTTCGGAAGAATCCACTGAACTATGTTAATGAAATTGAACCGGCCAATAAATTAATTTTCTTTTGGACGCGCCTTGCGGTAGCCCGTTCTGGATAAAAACCGACCGGCGGCGGTCCCGAATAATTCATCCGTCTCCCGCCATAGATCGATAAACTCATCTCGCTCTGCACGCGGCATGGCCTCCCACCTGACGGCAAACGCCGCATCCTCGTCGGCCTTTTCGGCGTCGTGTTTGGCTTTCCATTTCGCGAGTTCGGCTTTTTGCTCGACAGAGGGATTTCTGCGACCACCATAGCGGAATTCGCTAACAGCTTTGGCCAGATTGGGGCCGGTCCAAGGTTTGCCGGTGCGGTACAAAATCCCCACCTCATTCAACGCCGCCGCCACTGCCGCCCAGCTGAACCGCTCCTCACGGTTCAGCTTCGTAAGTCGATCGGCATTGTCGCGTAGCCACGGGGCAAGCTGGCTGCCCGGACGCCAGTTTTCACGTAGCCGATCAGCCAAGGCTGATATTTCTGCGGGGGTGAAGGTGGCAGGCTTTGGCATGAGACGTTTTTTATGCCGAAAATCAAAAGCAAGAAAATTAATTCTGTGAATAGTTCTGTGCCCTGTCTCGGTGGCCTGGACCAAAATAGCCCCTCAGGCAGCAGTCTTTTGCGCCGAGTCATTCATCGCACGCAGTTGCAGGCCATGCAGATAATCCGCCGCCCGCTGGGCGTGGCGCGCCGCCGAAAAGATGAAGCGCTTATCGTCCTTCAGCACCTTCAGCCAGGTCGCAATATAAGCAGCGTGATCCTCGCTTGTCTCTGGTATGATGCCGAGATCGGCGCATAGAAACGCGCTGCCCAATTCCGCTACAAGCTCTTCACGCGCATAGCCTTCGTCGCCCCATTTGGCGCGGCCCATATCACGGGACAGGCGTTTCTCGTGCTTGGTCCAATGCGTCAGCTCATGCGCCAGCGTCGCGGCATAGCTTTCAGCATCCCGGAACGTCTCAAACGGCGGCATCTGCACAAAGTCCGCGCCTTCTGCATAATAGGCACGCGCGCCGCCATGCCGAATATCCGCCCCCGTCGCCGCAAAGAAACGATCTGCCGTTTCCAGTCTGTCCATTGGTGTCAGTGCATAAGACTCAGACTTGGCGCTGTATTGCGTTGGCAAGGCACAATTTGAGGCCGCGCTCATCGAGCTTGTCACGAAACTGCCGGAAGTTGAGCTGGCGGCCATTCGGTCGTCGCTAGATAAGGCTGTGCCACCGACTGAGGAGGAAATCGCGCCGCCGCCGGCCATCGACGAAGAGGATGAGATATAGGCGGCCGATTTAGATATCCGGCCGAAAAAACCGGGCCATCAGGTCCGGTTTTTTATGCCTCCTTCAGAATATCTGGTGCCGTCTTTCCGGACCAAGTGAACCGCCAGCGCTCCGCCCGCCGGACGTTCCCGACCAAGGCAGGCCGGAAACATGCAATGCATGGTTCCGGGCAACGCCTGGCACTGGGATAGATGATTCCCAACGCGTCGGCTTTGAGAAGGTCATCAGCCAGTTTTTGAGAGTGAATGTAGCTGCCTAGCTGCAGACAGTTTGAAAACCCTGACTGCCCCCTGATGTCATGGAATTCGGCGTCGAAGTCCGCCAGAAAATCGGTGTACGTCACGCTGTCGTGGAACCAGTTGATTTCGGCATATTCAAGTGTCTTGTGCCAGACGACTTCACTGATAGCCGTTTCAACTTCAAACCCAGCATACCAGGCACCGCGGTCTGGCCCATTAAATCGGCCGCCTTGCGGATGCGGGTGAGTAAAAGCCGCATTGATGATGGTGTAGTTTGGGATGCCGAACACAAGTTCGGCGGTTCCAATCCCAGGCGTCAAATTATTCTCCGCCCGCAGGCGATCGTTGGTCGCGTTGTCGAGATCGAATATCTCCAGAAGATGCTGCTCATCATCCGCGATCACGGCTAACACTGGCGGATCGGAATATTTCGACGGAATCAATCGGTGGGTATCAATCTGGCGAAGTGAGATGGTCGGCGGCAATGACATTCTACACGCCGCCCCTACGAGCATCGAGCAGCCGGCGAACCGTCTGGAATGAGAGAAGCCCGCCGGCCTGAATAAATGCCAAGGGCGTTAGTCCATGGAATATCCGGTTTTTGTTTGGCAGGCTTATCCATTTGTCGGCGAGATCGTCACCGTAAAGAATGTGTAGGGCCTTGAATATGCCAACCAGGTAGGAAATCCTGGTTAAGGTGTCCGTATCAAGAGTTCGATCCGGCGTCTTCTTCAACGCATAAAAAGCCCCGTTGGATATCCCGCCAAGCAAAGCCTTGGCATCATCATCCTTGACCTGCCATTTGGCCATTATATTGAAAAATGCTCGCAGCGCTCCCCCGCTCAATCGCACCCGTTCTCCCTGGTCGTTGAGGTCGATCAAAGGAGAGGGCTCATACCTGGTTCTAGGATATCTGAGGGCTTCAGACATAGAAGTAGCTCCAAAAATGGAGATTTTTTACTCTATTATTGTAGTTTGTGTCAAGGCTATTGTTTACCGGTTTGGTGCTTGCCCAAAAAATTGAAGTAGCGTGCTTTGTAGAGAATCAGGTCTGGTGCGGGCGGCCGGAATCGAACCGGCACAGGGCTAAGCCCCAACGGATTTTCTTACCCCTACGGTTTTCACCGCCGGCCCCTTCGGGCCGTTTGTGGTCTGGACTATCCCTTCACCTTAGCGCCTTCGCGCTTTAGGTGCTGCCCGTCTAGTCTCTACACCTTCTTAGGGCCGCCTTCGCGGCCCTAAGCTTGGCTCGGGGTTGCCATTTTAAAGGATTCCCCGAATTTGAGCAGTTCTACATCGCAGGTTTCCCCACGCGCACTCAATTCGTCGTCTAAGTCCGGTGCGTCTACCAGTTTCGCCACGCCCGCATGCGCGGCACTGTAACGGCAAATGGCCCCAGGGCAAAGGGGAGGGGACTCTATTTCTCTTTGCTTGTCAGCCGGGTAGGCTTCTTGGCTTTCGACTTTCTGACATTGATGGCAGCTGCATCCAGCGTGTTTTTGAGATGGATCGCATAGTATTTCTCAATCATCTCAACGGAAGTCCGGCAGTTTTTGGCGATCTGATAGATGTCCGCCCCCTCCATGAGCCGCAGGCATATATAGGTATGGCGCAGGCTGTAGGCCGTCCGGCGGTTGCCCTCGCGGTCAAATTTGAGCTTCTCTTCCTCCAGCACCGTCTTCAGCAATTCCCGGTGGCTACTGTCGAACAGGAGGTCCGTGGGTTTGGGCTTGACCATATTGGCGAATGCCGACTCGGACCTGCCGGTCGGTTCTTCGCCGTTCTCATCTTTTTCGACCACCGGCCGCAGCCTGCCCCGCAGCCGCTCGAACGGAATCACAGCTCCCGGCATGCTCTTGCAGTAGCCGGTGCCGCGCTTGCCGCGCACTTCGATTTCCAGGATGCGCTCATTCGTGGCCTCATCGTTCACCACCGTCACATCCCGGAATTGCAGCCGGGCGGCTTCGTCCGGCCGCAGCCCGGTATTGGCCATAAGCAGCACATAATCATGCAACTGTTCGCAAGACCGCCGCCAGCGTGGCTTCGGCGGATTTTTGGCGCGCTTCTGCGTGGCGCGCCAAAGCTGATTGTACTCTTCCAATGAGAACCAGCCACGATGCGAGACTTTTCCCGAAGCACGGAATGGCGCGGAGAGGTCTGGCAAATAGGCGAGCCAGCCGTGCCGGTTGGCACACTTCAGGACCTGGCGGAGGCAAACGATTTCCTGGTGGAGGGTGTTTCTGGCCGGCCGCATCGGCTCGCCGGTTTGTGGATGCTTGCGCGAGGTCATCCGGTGAATGCGATAATCCTGCACCATGCCGGGCGTGATCTCGGTCAGTTCTTTTTTGCCAAAGAACGGGCGCAGATGCACGCGCAATCGATCCTGATGGCCTTGCACATAAACCGGGCTGCGCTCGCCGGCCGTCAGCGCGATAAACTCTTTCAAAAACTGCTCGGCGGCTTTGTCGAAGGTCACACCCCCGCCGCGAATTTCGCCGCGGCGCACCTTGCCGCGCAAATCCAGAAACCAGTCCTCGGCGAATTCCTTGGCCTGCGCCAGGCTTTCTTCTTTTGTGCTGACGCGGTGATTGCGGCCTTTGAAGAAGGCCGCGCATTGCCAGAAGCGCGAGTTCTCGCGCCGATAGACGTGAAGCTGACCACCCATGAGCTCATGACTGACCGACATACGCGTACGCATACGCGATTTGCGGGCAAAAGTCGAGAGGTGTGTAAGGGCTGTGTAAGTATTTGATCTAAAAAGACTTATTTATATCAATAAGTTAGATAAAATTTTGGGCTCCCAATCGGTTTTTAAGTCCGGTGCGTCTACCATTCCGCCACACCCACGACACCTCCTCCCCTAGCCCGGACTCCTCGGCTTGGGCAATATGGCGCCATGGCCCGCCCACCCCCCGCACCCCCCAAGCCCCCGCCAAAACGAGCGCAACAGCCGGCCGCCGCCAGACCCGTGGCAAAACCCCGCCCGGCCGCGAAACAGCCGGCGCCTGGCGGGTTTCAGCGGGCAAAACTGCACGCCTATGCCCGGCGCGGCGGGGCGGTGGCGCGCATCGCCATCATCGCCGCCATCTGGGGCGGGGTGGCGGCGGGGCTGGTCGCGGTCTGGTTCACCTGGGACATGCCGAACCCTGCCACCGCCGTAACCACGCCGCGCCGCCCGGCCATCCGCCTGCTCGACCCCGCCGGCCAGCTGGTGGCGCGCTTCGGCGACGCCTCGGGCCAGGTCGTGCTGCCCGCCAGCCTGCCGCCTTACGTGCCGGCCGCCTTCATCGCCATCGAGGACCGCCGCTTCTACCAGCATGGGGCTTTCGATATGGAGGGCATCGCCCGCGCCCTGGTGGTGGATGCCTGGCACCGCCGCGTCGTGCAGGGCGGCTCGACGTTGACGCAGCAGGTCGCCAAAACCCTGTTTCTCGGCAATCAGCGGACTTTGCGGCGCAAGGTGCAGGAGGCATTCCTAACCCTCTGGCTGGCGCGGCATTATCGCCGCGGCGAAATTCTCGGTATCTATCTCAACCGCGTCTATCTCGGCGAGGGCGCCTACGGCGTGGATGCGGCGGCGCGGCTGTATTTCAACGTCCCGGCCACCCAGCTCACCTTGGCCCAGGCCGCCATACTGGCCGGGCTGCCAAAGGCGCCCTCGGGGCTCAACCCGCTGGCCAATCCGCGGGCCGCCGCCGCGCGCGCCGCCGAAGTGCTGAATGCCATGGTGGCGGCGCGGGACATCAGCCCGGCCGAGGCCGGGGCCGCCGCGGCGCAACTGGATAACGCCGCCCAGCCGGTCTCGCGCACCTCCTGGTTCGCGCTGTGGGTCATGCAGCAGGAGGACGCCGCCATCCCCGAAGGCGAGGATATCACCCTCTCCACCACGCTGGATGCGCCGCTCCAGGCTACCGCCCAGGCCGCGCTGGACCAGACCATCACCACACAGGGACCGGCGTTGCGCGTGAGCCAGGGCGCGGTGGTGGTGCTGGATGCCGGCACCGGCGCGGTGCGCGCACTGGTCGGCGGGGTGGGCGACCGCGAGGGCTATGACCGCGCCACCCTGGCCCGGCGGCAGACCGGCTCGGCCATCAAGCCCATCGTCTGGCTGGCCGGGCTGCTCGCCGGCATGAACCCCGGTTCCATCGTGTTCGACGGGCCGCTCTATCTACGCGGCTACCATCCGCATGATTACGAGGCCGGCTATCGCGGCAACGTGACGATGACCGAGGCGCTGGCCGATTCGATGAACACCGTGGCCATCCGCATCCTGCTGCGCGCCGGCGGCGCCCTGCGCGTCATCGCCGTGGCGCGGGCGCTCGGGCTCGACGACCATTTCCCCGATGATGCGACCATGGCGCTGGGCTCAGGCGCGGTCGGCGTGCTGCAGCTGGCCGGGGCCTATGCCACCTTCTTCAATGGCGGCAGGCGCGTCACCCCGTTCGGCGTCGCCGCCATCAACGGCGCGCCGGCCAACATGGCACCACCCGCGCCGGTGGCGGACCCGGCAGAGGCGCAAGAGGTCGCGGATATGATGCGCGCGGTGGTGACCGGCGGCACCGGCAAGGCCGCCTTCATCCCCGGCATCTACACCGCCGGCAAAACCGGCACGACGCAGGATTACCGCGATGCCTGGTTTGTCGGTTACGCCAAGGGCGACATCATCGCCGTATGGGTGGGCAATGACGATAACAGCCCGACCAACGGGGTGCTCGGCGGCACCCTTCCGGCGGCGATTTTCAGGGACATCGCCAATCATTTATGAAACTATGGAGCGGGGCCTGCCCGGCGGCCTGAAACCATTTCATTCGAGTGCCCGATGCCGCATGTCATCACGCTGAACGCCGGATCATCCTCGATCAAATTCGCGCTGTACGCGATGGCCTCGGGCACGCCACGGGCCATCGCCACCGGGCTGGTGGAGCATGCAGCGCATTGCCGGCATATCAGGGTGCGCGACGCGGCCGGCGCGGTGACCTTCGAGGAGGCCTGGCAGGCCGCGGCGGCGGGGTTCCATGAAGAGGCACTGCACCGCGTGCTCGCCTGGCGGCGCGCGGCATTCCCCGCCGCCGAGGTTGTGGCGGCCGGGCACCGCGTGGTGCATGGCGGCCCGCGCTACAGCGCCCCGGCGCTGGTCACCGAAGAGGTGCTGGCCTATCTCGCGACGCTGAACCCGCTCGCCCCGCTGCACCAGCCGCATAACATCGCCGGCATTCTCGCCGCCCGCGCCGCCTGGCCGCATGTCCGCCAGGTGGCGTGCTTCGATACGGCGTTCCATCGCGGCCATCCTTTCGTTAACGATACTTTCGCGCTGCCCCGCGCGCTCTACGATGAGGGGATCAGGCGCTACGGCTTCCACGGCCTTTCCTACGAATATGTCTGCGGCCGGCTGCGCGCCATCGCGCCAGAGCACGCCGCCGGCCGGGTGGTTGTCGCGCATCTCGGCAATGGCGCCTCGATATGCGCCATCCAGAACGGACATTCTGTCGCCAGCTCCATGGGCTTCACCGCGCTGGACGGCCTGCCCATGGGCACGCGCTGCGGCCAGCTAGACCCCGGCGTGGTGCTGTACCTGTTGCAGGAGCGCAAAATGTCGCCCGCGGCGATCACCGACATGCTGTACATGGAATCGGGCCTGAAGGGCCTCTCCGGCCTCTCCGGCGACATGCGCGAGCTGCTCGCCGCCGATACGCGGCAAGCCCGCGAGGCGATTGATTATTTCGTTTTCCGCATCCGCCGGGAATGCGGCGGGCTGGCGGCGGCGCTGGGCGGGCTGGATGCCATCGTGTTCTGCGGCGGCATCGGTGAAAACGCCTGGCCGGTGCGGGCGCGCGTGCTGGAAGGCATGGCATGGCTGGGCGTGGAACTCGACCACGCGGCCAACCGCGCCAATGCGCAGCTCATCTCCACCGCCGCGTCCCGCGTGCGCGTCTTCGTCATCCCGACCGATGAGGAGGCGATGATCGCGCGGCATACGCTGGACATGGTGGGGCCGGCCGCACCCGGTTGACGCCACCTGCCGCCCGGCGCAAAGCCCTGGCGCCATGTGCTCACTCTGCGCCCCCCTCTCCCGCCGCGATTTCTGCGCCGGCGCCATCATCCTGCCCCTCGCCCTCGGCCGCGAGCGCCACGGCCTGCTGGAGCCCGTGCTGCGCCTTGCTCCGGGCCCGGCACCCGGCCAGGTCGCGGTCACGCTCGATGCCTGCCCCGGCCATTTCGACGCGCGCATCGCCACCATGCTGGTCGCCCGCCGCATCCCGGCCACCATCTTCATCACCGAAACCTGGATGCGCTGGAACCGCGACGGCCTGGCCTATTTTCTCACCCATCCGGATATTTTCATCCTGGAGAATCACGGCGCGCTGCATCTGCCGCCCGTGCTCGGCAGCAAGCCGGTCTATGGCCTGCAACCCGCCGGCAGCCTGGCCGCCATCCGCACCGAGGTGCTGAACGGCGCCGCCGCCATCCAGGCCGCCACCGGGCGCCGCCCCGGCTGGTATCGCGGCGCGGCCGGGCTCTACAGCCCCCAGGCCATCCCGTATATCGAATCACTGGGCTGGCGCATCGCCGGCTATTCGCTGAATTCCGATGCGGGCGCCTCGCTCCCCGCGGCCACCGTCGCCCGGCGCATCGCCGCCGCCGCCGATGGCGATGTCATCGAAGGCCATATCAACCAGCCGCGCCGCGCCAGCGGTGCCGGCATCGCCGCCGGGCTCGCCGCATTGCAGGCCCATGGCCCGCATTTCACCACGCTGGAAGCTGCCTGATCAGGCCGATTGCAGCGCCTGCGCGGCGGCGTGCCCGCGCACCAGCGCGCCATACCAGTCATAGGATTGCTTCGGCGTCCGCCTGAACGTCGTGAAATCGACAGCGACGAGGCCAAACCTGAATTTCGTACCCGCATCCCATTCGAAATTATCGAGCAGCGACCACACGAAATAGCCGGACACATTGGCCCCCGCCGCCACGGCTTTCTGCAGGAATTGCAGATTGGCGCCGAGATAGGCAAGCCGCCCGTCATCCTCCAGCCCGCTGCCGGGTTTGCCATCCTGCACCGTGGCGAAGCCGTTTTCCGATATGAATATCTCCGGCCCGTCATACCGCCGGTGCACATGCATGACGGTCTGGTACAGCCCGTCCGGCGCCATGGGGATGTTCATCGCATGGTAGCGCGCCGGGTCGTTATCCGGGCCGAAGAACAGGTCCAGCGCGTATTTCGGGTCGTGCTGGATATGCAGCCGGTTATAGTAGTTGATGCCGAGCAGATCGATTTTCTGGCGGCAGGTTGCGAGGTCCCCGTCGCGGCACCAGCGCGCGAAATCATCCGCCACGAGATGCGGGTAGCGGCCGAGGAAGAGCGGGTCCATCACGGCGCCGTTCCACATCGCATCGAGCAGCATCGCCGCCTTCACATCCGCTGGCGCCGGGGTTGAGGGCCGCACCGGCTCCACGCTGGCGACCGTGCCGATCCGCGCCGCCGGCACATTCGCCCGCAGCGCCTGCACCGCGAGGCCCTGGCCGAGATTCATATGGTGCAGGGCCGACATCCAGTTATCCGCCCCGGTCAGCCCCGGCGCATGAAAGCCGAGTCCGTGGCCGAGCATGGCATGCACCGCGATTTCGTTGAACACCATGTAATGCCCGATGCGGGCGCCGAAATGCCGGCTCACGCGGTCGGTGAATTCGGCCAGCCGGTAGGCGGTGTCCCGATTGGTCCAGCCGCCCTGAGCCTGCAGATATTGCGGCAGATCCCAGTGATACAGGCACAGCCAGGGCGCGATGCCCTGGTTATGCAGCTCATCCAGCAGCCGGTCGTAAAACGCGAAACCCTTGGCATTGGCCGGGCCGTTCAGCTCCGGGTAGAGCCGCGACCAGGAGACCGAGAACCGATAATTCCGCACCCCCGCCCCGGCGATCAGCGCCACATCCTCGGGCATGCGGTGGTAATGGTCGCAGGCCGTATCGGCATTCGCGCCGTTTTTGATATGGTGGCCGGTATGGCAGAACACATCCCAGATGCCGGGGCTGCGGCCATCCTCGGCCACCGCGCCCTCGATCTGATAGGCCGAGGTGGAAAAGCCGAATTTGAAATCCGGGGGGAAAGCGAAACTGTCCGGGGCGGGCTGGCGCGCCGGCCAGTCTCCCGGCACGAATGAAGCGGGCACGAGTGAAGCGGGCACGAGTGAAGCGGGCACGAGTGAAGCCGGCATCGCGGCCATGATATGCAACGCTTCGCGCCTGTTCATCCGCCCGCATGCTCCCAGGAACCGGAATGCTGGTAACAAAAGCTTCATGAACCGGCAAGGCCCGGCGCCGCCTGTTCCGGGTGGAGCACGAACCTAATAACATGCATATAATATGAGAAAACTACCGGAATATCCTTTAATTTATGAATTGACAACCATATAACATACATATAGCTATCAAAAATAATGCCTTATCGGCCCCGCCACACGACTTTCAAAAAAGCCGGTTTCAAAAAATGCGGCCCCTGCCCCATATTGCGGGCAGACGGGCCGGAGGAAGCAAGCTGACCGCCTGGCGAAGAGCAGGCCTTTCGCGACATCGGGAAAACAGGGAGAAACACAATGGCACTGGCCGTGGATATGACGGGTAAAGTCGCGCTTGTTACGGGGGCTGCCTCCGGCCTCGGGCGCGGCACGGCGCTGGCGCTGGCGCGCGCCGGCGCGGATCTCTGCATCGTCGATGTCAATCCGGCGGGGCTGGAGGAGACCGCCGCTGCCATCCGCGTGCTGGGCCGCAAGGTGCTGGTCCACACCACGGACCTGTCAGACGCAGCAAACTGCCCGCCAGCGGTGGCGGTGGCGGTGCGGGAATTCGGCCATCTCGATGCGCTCTGCAATGTCGCCGGGCTCATCATGTTCACCAACACGCCCGAAATGAGTGTCGCGCACTGGAACAAGACGATCGCCGTCAACCTCAGCGCCCCGTTCCATCTCTGCCAGGCCGCCATTCCTCATCTGCTGGCGCGCGACGGCGCCATCGTCAACGTCTCCTCCACCGCTGCCTATATCGGCGAGGCCTATGCCGCCGCCTATTGCGCGAGCAAGGCCGGGTTGCTCCAGATGACCAAGGCCCTGGCCATGGAATACCAGAAAAAATCCATCCGCATCAACGCCATCGCGCCCGGCGGCATGATGACCAATATCGCCGACAACCTGGTCATGCCCGAAGGCGTCGATTATGAGCTGATCAAGCGCTTCTCCGGCATGCGCGGCCTCGTCGAGGTCGATGACGTGTCCGAGATGATCGCGATCCTCGCCTCCGATGCCGGGCGCGGCTTTCACGGCAGTTGCATCACCATGGATCGCGGCATCACCGCCGGCTGAGGAGGAACGCGTGCACCATATCACCACCGGCTTTGTCGGCCTCGGCAGCCAGGGCGCGCCCATGGCGCAACGCATGATCGATGCGGGTTTTCCCACCTGGCTCTGGGCCCGCCGCCCCGAGACGCTGGAGCCCTACGCGCAAACCGCCGCGCGCACCGCCACGAGCCTCGCCGAGCTTGGCGCGCTATGCGACCATATCGGCATCTGCGTGGTGGATGATGCGGGAGTGAAACAGACCTGCGAGGCTTTGCTGCCCGCCATGCGGCCGGGCAGCCGTGTCGCCATCCATTCCACCATCCTGCCCGCCACCTGCATCGCGCTCGCGCGGCAATTCGCCGAACGCGGCATCGCGCTCATTGACGCACCGGTGAGCGGCGGCGCGCCCGGTGCCACCGCCGGCACGCTCACCGTGATGGTCGGCGCCACAGCCGAAGCGCTGGAGGCCGCCCGTCCGGTTTTCGCCAGTTTCGCCCGGCTCATCATCCATCTCGGCCCGGTTGGCGCCGGGCAGCATGCCAAGCTCATCAACAACACCCTCATGGCCGCCAATCTCGGCCTCGCCGATGCCGCCATCACCGCCGCCGCCGCCCTGGGCATCGAGCGCACGGCTTTGGCCGAGCTGATCAGGCAGTCCAGCGGCGCCAGCTTCGCCTTCGACGTGCGCGCCCGCATGCCCGATGTCGCCGGCTTCACCCATGGCGCCCGGCTGCTGCAAAAAGATGTCGGCCTGCTCTGCGCCGTTCTCGACGACCCGGCGGTCGCCCTGCTGCGCGACGCGGCGGCGCCGCTGCTGGATAAAATTCTGCGCCCGTTACCTTAACCCTTGCCGGGAGGGCTCGCCGTCACAGCACCCGCCGCCAGGCCTGCGCCGCGCGCAGGAATGCCGCGCTGGCCTGGCTGACATAGCGCTCCTTATGCCGTACCGCGTTGAACTGGCGCGGCGGCAGCAGTAAATTCGCGCGCCGCAGCACCCCGGCCTGGACCGCCCGGTCGCACACCAAGGGCGATAGGCAGCCCACCCCAGCCCCGGCCGCCACCGCTTCACGCACCGCCTCGTTGGAGGGCAGCGTCATCACGATGTTCAGCGCTCCGGCCTCGATGCCGAGCCCGGCCAGCGCCGCCAGAAAAGCCTCACGCGTGCCGGATCCCGCCTCGCGGAACACCCAGTCGGCGCGGCGCAGATCACGCGGAGTCAACGCGCCGCCCTGGCCCCAGGGATGGCCGTGCGGCACGAATACGGTCATGCGCTCCGCCGCCACCTCCGCCACGCTCAGATCCGCTGCCTCGAACGGGCCTTCAACAAAGCCAAGCTCCGCCTCCCCCTCACGCAGCGCCCGCGCCACCTGCGCGGTATTGCCGATGGCGAGTTCCACGGTCACGCCGGGATGCTCGCGCCGGAAGCCCGCCAGCACGGCGGGGAGCAGGTAGCTGGCGATGGTCTGGCTGGCATGCACCTTGAGCCGCCCACGCTGCAGCCCGGCGAAATCCGCCAGCGCCGCCTCCGCCGCCGCAGCGTTGCGCAGCAGGGCCTTCGCCTCGGGCAGGAATTGCCGCCCCGCCGCGGTCAGCGCCACGCCGCGCCCCAGCCGGTCGAATAATTTGACGCCATGCTGCTGCTCCAGCGCCGCCACCGAGGCCGACACCGCCGCCTGGGTGAGGTTGAGCAGCCCCGCCGCCTTGGTCACATGCTCGCGCTCCGCCACCGCGGCGAAAATTCGTAATTGTTCCAGGGTCATGGCTAACTCATAAGTTTTTATTGTTAAAAGTACAATTATAATCAGTTTTATATGTTGATTTTTTACGCCTAGTAAAGCCGGGTCATTTTAAAGGTTTTTCGCCATGAAGATCATCCGGCATTTCACGCCAAACTGGTTCACCGTCACCATGGGAACCGGCATACTGGCGCTCCTGCTCAACCAGCTCCCCGGTGCCGCCTGGGCGCATCTGGCCGGCGCGGCACTGTGGCGGGTCAATATCGTGCTGTTCGCCCTTTTCACGCTGCTTTATGCCGCGCGCTGGGTGCTTTACCCGCGTGAGGCGGCGCTGATTTTCGGCCATGCCGTGATGCCGATGTTCCTCGGCGCCATCCCGATGGGGCTGGCCACGATCGTCAACGGCACCATTGTGTTCACGCATGATTACGCCGCCGCGCTGCAGCTCTGGCGCGCCGATGCCGTGCTCTCCGTGCTGATCGGGCTGGCCGTGCCGTTCGCCATGTTCACCCGCCAGACGCACCGGATTGAGAGCATGACCGGGGTCTGGCTGCTGCCGATCGTGGCCTCGGAAGTGGCCGCTGCCAGCGCCGGGCTGCTGCTGCCGCATCTGGCCGGGCAGAGCGCGCTGGATGTGCTGCTGGCGGGCTATGTGCTGTGGGCGCTTTCCGTGCCGCTGGCGCTCGGCGTGCTGGTTATTCTGTTCCTGCGCCTGGTGCTGCACAAGCTGCCGCATCGCGACATGGCGGTAACCGGCTGGCTGGCGCTGGGGCCGCTCGGCACCGGGGCGCTGGCGCTGCTGCTGCTGGGCCATGCCGCGCCGGGCGTGCTGGCACCGCTCGGCATGGCGACTGTGGGGATGGTGGCGCAGGGCATCGGCGTGATCGGCGGGCTGCTGTTCTGGGGCTATGGCGCGTGGTGGCTGGCCATGGCGGTGGCGATGACCGGCAGCTATCTGCGCGAGGGCCTGCCCTTCAACATGGGCTGGTGGGGCTTCACCTTCCCGCTCGGTGTATTTACTTCAGCGAGCTTCGCCCTGGGGGCACAGACCGGCGCGGCGGTGTTCACCATGCTCGCGGTGGGGCAGACGGCGGTTGTCGGCGTGTTCTGGGTGATGGTGGCGGCGCGCACGCTGGCCGGCGCGTTCCGCGGCGAGCTGCTGCATGCGCCGTGCCTCGCGCAGCCGCAGCCGCGCGGCGAGATGCGGATCGCCTGACAAATCCTCCGGCTCCTCTTGTCAAAAAACCCGGAGACTCCCAGGTGAATGAAATGGCGCGGCGCCGCCGCGACGTGCAGAAGCTGAAGGAGTTGCCGTGCCGGGTCTTGTTTCATCATCAGCCAGCCCGGGGGCACATACCGCAAGCGGCCTCAGCCTGCGCTATGCCGATGCGGTAACGGCGGCGGCGCGGCTGGCGGGCAATGCGCGGGTGCTCGGCGTGGTCGGCTATGGCGGGCTGCTGCCCGGGGCGGTGGCGCAGTCCCGCGCTTTCGTTCAGGCGCCGCTGCTGCCGGCCGCCGGCGGGCCGTATTTCGAGATATGGGAGGCGGCTTGCGCCACCAGCCTGTGCCGCACCGGGATGGTGAGCGGGGCGTACGGCGATGGCCTGGCCTTTGGCGCGGTTGATCTGGCGGATGTGCCGGGCGGCGGGCTGGAGGAGGTGGTCGAGCTTGCCTATGACGCGATATTCGACTTCCTGGACGAGACCGGCTGCACTGAGCCGGTGCGGTTCTGGAACTACCTCGCCGCCATTACCGATGACGACCAGGGGATGGAGCGCTACCGGAGGTTCAATATCGGCCGGCACCGCGCCTATCTCGCGCGGCTGCGCCAGAGCGTGCCGCCGGCGGCGAGCTGCCTGGGCGCCGTCAATGGTGGCTCGATGATCTATTTTCTCGCGGCGCGCGAGGCGGCCGAGGCCATCGAGAATCCGCGCCAGATGAGCGCCTATGCCTACCCGCCGGTCTATGGCCCGTGCAGCCCGAGCTTTTCCCGCGCCGGGCGGCTTGGCGCGGCGCTGTTCATTTCAGGGACGGCGAGTATTACCGGGCATGAGACACGCCATCGCGGCGATCTCACGGGGCAGGTCGCCGAGACGATGGAAAACCTGCGGGCGCTCATCGGCAATGCCGGCATGACGGCGGGTCGGGGCCAGGACTGGGCGTTCAAGACCTATCTGCGCGACCCGCTCTACCAGGCGGCAATCGAGCCCGCGCTCGATGCCATGTTCGGGCCGGAATGCCAGAAGCTTTACCTGACGGCGGATATCTGCCGGACCGATCTGCTGATGGAGATCGAGGCGTTCCACTCGCCGTGATCAGGCTTCCACGTCCCGCGCAATCATGATGCCCAGCCTTGGCATCAGATGCTTCAGCGCGGGCCCGGCCATGAGGGTGGTGACGACAGCCATGATGACCAGCATGGTGAAAATTTTGGGCGGCAGGAAACCCGTTTCCAGACCGATATTGAGGACGATGAGCTCCATCAGCGCACGGGTGTTCATCAGCACGCCGAGCAGCAGCGCGGCGGGGGCATTATAGCCGGCGAGCCGGCTGACGATGGCGACGGGGATGATTTTGGCGATGATGGAAACGGCGCAGAAGATGCCTAGCCAGAGCCAGTCCGTGCCGGTGGTGAGGCCGAGCAGATTGGTGTGCAGCCCGGTATAGGTGAAGAATACGGGCAGGAAGAACACCAGCACGAAGCCGCCGACCTGACGGCGCCAGGCCGTGGTGAATTCCGCGTCGTGATGCACCAGAAGCCCGCCGACGAAGCCGCCGAAAATGGCGAATATGCCCAATTTTGTGGTGCACATGCCGAGCGCGAACACGGCGATGAGAATGATCGCCATCAGGACCGGGCGCATCTCGCCCGCGCGCACCGGAAAGGCACGCAGCAGCCAGGCGGCGGCGGGGCGGAGCAGAAAGATGCAGGCCAGGGCAAAGGCCAGCACGCCGCCGAGCTGCTGCGCGGTTTGCGCGGGCGCGAAGGTGGCGGTGGCGATAGCGGCGACCGTGGCCAGCAGCAGCCAGCCCGCGACATCGTTGATGGCGGCGGCGGATATGGCGAGAACGCCGAGCTCGTGCCGCGCCATGCCGTAGCCGGTGAGGATGCGCCCGAGGACCGGCACCGCGGTGATGGCCATGGCGACGCCGCAGAACAACGCATAGACCGGCACCGCGATGCCGCCTGCGAATACCGGCGCCGAGAGATGGCCAAGCCAGATGCCGCAGGCCAGCGGCACGAGGATGGATACGGCGGCGATGGGTACCAGCGCGCGGCGCGCGCGGGGCTCGCGCAATTGGCCGAATTCGAAGCCCATGCCGATCTGGAACATCAGCAGGATGAGGCCGATCTGCGATAATATGACGATGGCGGGGGAGGGTTTGAGGCCGAATATGGCGGCCGAGATGCCGGGGCAGAAATGCCCGAAGAGCGAGGGGCCGAGCAGCAGCCCGGCGACGATCTCGCCGATCACCCCGGGCTGGCTGAAGCGGCGGAACACGAGGTTCATGATGCGCGCGGCGCCGATCATCACGATCAGCTGCGCGAGGATGGGCATGAGCAGCGTGTCGCCATGCGGTGGCGCGGCGAGGGGGGCTATGGTCATGGCGCCGCGCAGGGCATCAGGCCGTTATAATTGTGGAACGGATCGCCATGGCTGCCGCGTTTCACGCTCTCGAATCCACATTGCTTCATGATCCGGACAATGACCGCCTGCGGGATGGAGTTCAAGGTGGCCGGCCCGTTATACTTGCGTGCCGCCGCCCCGCCGGGAGAGAAGAACTGATTTACATTTTTGTAATGCTGCGCGTTCCCGCCGCCATGTTCAGCGTTGGACATGGCGGCGGAGCTGTGGCTTATGGCGGGTGAGCCTGCTTCGGCGGATCCGCCAGTTCCGCCGTTCATGGTTGCGATCCAGGACGATATCAGGGAGTGTTCCGCGTGGCGCAGATGCAGCAGGTTGAGGATGCCACCAGTTCCATGGCCGCCGCGTGCGATGTTCTGGTGATCGGCGGCGGGCCGGCGGGGTCCAGCGTGGCGGCATTGCTGGCGCAACGCGGCCGGCGCGTCGTGCTGGTGGAAAAGGAGCGGCATCCGCGCTTCCATATCGGCGAGTCGCTGCTGCCCTATAACCTGCCGCTGCTCGACCGGCTGGGCGTGCGCGCCGAGGTGGAGACCACGGCGCAGCACAAGCATGGTATCGAATTCGTCTCGCCATATCACGGCAAGAGCGTGCGCTATGAGTTCGCCAATGGCTGGGACAAGCGTTTTCCCTATGCGTTCCAGGTGCGGCGGTCGAGCTTCGACCATATTCTGTTGCGCAACGCCGCGGCCAAGGGGGCCGAGGTGGTCGAGGAATGCCGCGTGACCGGGGTGGACTTCGCGGCGGCCGGCCCGGCACTGGTGCACGCGCGCGGCGCCGATGGCGTGGCGCGCCAATGGCGGGCGGATTTCGTGGTCGATGCCTCGGGGCGGGATACGCTGCTGGCGTCCCAGCTCGACGCCAAGGCCCGCAACAAGCGTAATGACAGTGCCGCGATGTTCGCGCATTTCACCGGGGCAAGGCGGCTTGAGGGCCAGGCGGAGGGTAATATCACCATCGTGTGGTTCGACCATGGCTGGTTCTGGTTCATTCCGCTCTCCGATGGCACGACCAGCATCGGCGCGGTATGCCCGGCGGCGCATTTCAAAACACGCGGTACGAATGTGCCGCAATTCTTCATGCAGATGATCGCGGCCTGCCCGGAAATCGCCGACCGGCTGAAGCATGCCACGCTGGTAGGCGAGGTGACGGCGACGGGGAATTATTCCTACGGCGCCAAAACCATCAGCGGACGTAATTTTGTGATGGTGGGCGATGCCTTCACCTTCGTCGATCCGGTGTTTTCAACCGGCGTCTATATCGCGATGCAGACGGGATTCTGGGCGGCTGATGCGGTGGAAGCGGCGCTGGCGGCACCGGCACGGGCGCCGGCCGAGATGCGGCGCTACGCGGCGCGGACGCGCAAGGCGCTCGGCGCGTTCACCTGGTTCATCTACCGCATCCGCGAGCCGGCGATGCGCAACCTGTTCATGTCGCCGCGCAACACCTGGCGGATGGAGGAGGCCGTGCTGTCGCTGCTGGCGGGCGGGATAGCCGAGGGCTGGCGGGTCGGGCTGCGGCTGTATCTGTTCCGGGCGATCTATTACGCAACGAAACTGTCGCATCTGCGGTTCCGCGTGGCCCGGCCGAAGCTCGCTTCCGGGCAGCCGCGCGAGGCCGGCACTTAAAGCTCGCGGTGGCCTGCGCGACGCATCTCGTTCTGATCCCGAGTTATAATAGCGGAGTGCGGCTGGCCGCCACCGTGGCCGGGGCGCTGCGGCACTGGCAGCCGGTCTGGGTGGTGATCGATGGCAGTGACGATGGCAGCGATGCGGGCCTCTGCGCGGCGCCGGGGTTGCGCATAATCCGCCGCGCGCAAAATGGCGGCAAGGGTGCGGCGGTGCTGCAAGGGCTGGATGCGGCGGCGGCGGCTGGGTTCAGCCATGTGCTGGTGATGGATGCGGATGGCCAGCATCCGGCGGACGAAATTGCCGGTTTCATGGCGGCATCAGTGGAAAATCCCGGGGCGATGATTCTGGGGCGGCCGGTTTTCGATGCCAGCGCGCCGCTGGTGCGCCGGCTGGGGCGGCGGATTTCCAACCTGCTGGTGCGCTGGGAAACGGCGGCGGATATCGGCGATGCGCTGTTCGGCTTCCGCGTCTATCCGGTGGCGGAGCTGCGTGCGGTGATGCAGGCGAGCCGGCATATGCGTGGTTATGATTTCGATACCGAGGCGGTGGTGCGCCTGTGCTGGCGCGGCGTGGCGGTGCTCAACCGCGCCGCCGCCGTGCGGTATTTCACGCAATGTGAGGGCGGGGTCTCGCATTTTTGTTACGTGCGCGACAATCTGCGGCTGGCCGCGATGCATCTGCGGCTCGCCGGGCCGGCCCTGCTCAGGCCATTCCGCCGTTTATGGAAATGAGCTGGCCGGTGATGTAGGCGGCTTTTTCCGAGGCCAGGAAGGTGACGAGGTCGGCGACCTCCTCTGGTTGACCGGCGCGTTGCGCGGGGACGATTTTGGCCAGCATGTCCTTGGGGAAAAGCGTGGCGGTGGCGGGGGAGGTTATGATGCCGGGGGCGACGGTATTGACCGTGATGCCGCGGCTGGCGAGTTCGAGCGAGAGCGAGCGGGTGGCGCCGTGCAGGCCGGCCTTGGCGGCGGCATAATTGGCCTGGCCGCGATTGCCCATGACCGCCGCGACCGAGGAGATGTTGATGATGCGGCCCCAGCGGGTGCGGATCATCGGCATCAGCAGCGGCTGGGTGACGTTGAAGAAACCGTTCAGGGATACGTCGATGACATTATGCCACTGCGCCGGGCGCATCCCGGGCATTACGGCATCGTCATGGATGCCGGCATTGTTGACGAGGATCTGCACCGGGCCGGCGGCGAGGATTTCGCCGAGCGCGGTGCTGGTCGCGGCAGCGTCGGTGATGTCGAAGCAGACCGCCTCGGCGCCGATTTCCGCTGCCAGTGCCTCGGCTTTGACCAAATTGCCATAAGCGTGGATAATGACGTGGTGCCCGGCGGCGGCCAGCGCCCGGGCGATGGCGCCGCCGATGCTGCCGCTGCCGCCGGTGACCAGGGCACGGCTCATGAGGGGGCTCCGAATAATACGGTGGCTCGGCCGGATAGGATGATTGCTCCGGCATGGCTGACGTCAAAACTGTAAGCCGCACCCTGGGCATCACCGCGCAGGCGGGTGGCGTGGATGTGCAGCGGGCCATCGAGGCTGGCGTGCCTGAGATGCACATCGCGCAAAGCGACGAGATAGCCGGGCACAAGCAGGCCGCCGGCCGGCGCGGTGAGGCGGCCGTGCAGCGCCATGGCCTGGGCGGCGATTTCGATGCCGCTCGCGGCACCGAGCATGCCGCCGGCGCGGCGCAGCGGGTTGTCCGGCGCGGCGGCGCGGCGGGAGAGGCAGGTGATCTGCCCGTCATCCCAGCCCAGCACCTCGTCGAGCAGGCACATCGCGCCGGCATGGGGGATCAGCGCCATGATGGCTTCGCGCGTGAGGCTGGTCATGGTGCCGCGCCGGGCAGCACGGCGATATGCAGTGCCATGTCGCCGAGATAGGCCAGCGCCACCTGGGCGGGGCCGCCACATGCCAGGGCGGCGAGCAGCGGCAAAGCCCGGGCGGCGGGTGTGGCGCGGCGCATATCCTCGAGCGCCGGCATGGTCTGGGTGGGTGCCGCGGCGGCGGGCTCCAGCGTGATCTCAAGCCGGGCGAAGCTGGCCTGGGTCGGCACCGGCGAGAGCACCAGCGCCGCGCCGAAAATCGCGCCGATCGGGCGGACCAAAAGCAGCGGCTCGGGATAGGGGACATCATAGGCGATCAGCGCCACTGCCTCACCGCAGGACACGACCTGGGCCACGGCTTCGAGCAGCCCGGCGGCGAAACTGTCATCATAGGCGCAAAGGCTGGTGGAGGGCGCCATGGCGCCGGTCGCGATGCTCCAATACCCGGCCGCCGCGTTATGCACCGAATTGTGGAATTTGGTCGGCGAGAGGTCGCGCTGCGGCGCGGCCAGCGTGGCGAGGATGTCGTGAATGGTTTCACCATCGCCGCCCGAGGAAGCAAAGATGGCGGGGGTGGTGGCGGGGTCGCGCCCGGCGGCGGCGAAGGCCTCGGCACCCACGGCCAGAGCGAGCTTGACCATTTTGGGTGCGCGGCGGCGCTCATTGGCGGGCAGCAGCGCGCTCGGGGCCGGGTTGGCGGGGGCGGGAATGTAATCTGCCTGCCCCCGCAGCACGGGGGCGGCGGCGGCCCAGCCATCGAGCCCCGGGCCGCACAGACCGATGCCTTCGACGAACACGCGCATCATGCCGCCCGCCCCAGCACCAGGCTGCAATTGACGCCGCCGAAGCCGAAGGCGTTGCTCATGGCATAGCCGATGCGCCCTTCCTGGCCGGCCAGCAGGTAGTTGCTGGTGAAAGCCGGGTCACGCGTGCTGGTATGCGGGCTGCCGGGCAGGAAATCGTGCCGCAGAGCGAGGGCGCAGATGGCGGCGCTGACAATGCCGGAAGCGCCGAGTGTGTGGCCGGTGAAACCCTTGCTGGAACTGCATGGCGTCGCGGTGCCGAACAGGCTGGATATGGCTTTATCCTCGGCGGCGTCTCCCACCAGCGTGGCGGTGCCGTGCAGGTTGACATAGCCGATATCGGCCGCCGCCAGGCCGGAATCCACCAAGGCGCGCGCCATGGCGAGCCTGGCCCCCGCCCCTTCCGGATGCGGCGAGGACATGTGGTAGGCATCCGAGCTTTCGCCGGTGCCGAGCAGCAGGAGCGTATCGGGGCCATGCTGCGGCCCGGGCTTTTCCAGCAGCACGAAACCCGCCGCCTCGCCGATGGAAATGCCGTTGCGCGCGGTATCGAAGGGACGGCAAGGGCCTTCAGCCATCACGCCGAGCGCGTGGAAGCCGAGCAGCGTGGTGGCACAGAGCGTGTCGGCGCCGCCGATGATGGCGGCATCGCAGATCCCCGCCTCGATCATGCGCGCGGCGCTGGCGAAGACCTTGGAGGTGGCGGCGCAGGCGGTGGAGACGACGAAAGCCGGGCCGCGCAGGCCGAGCATGTCACGCACGAAATGACCGAGCGCATAGGTGTTATGGGTGTGGGCGTAATCCAGGTCGGCGGGCAGCCGGCCATCCGCGCCGCGCCGGCGGTAGGCGGTTTCGGATTGCAGAATGCCCGAGGTGCTGGTGCCGACGAACACGCCGATGCGCGCAGCACCGTAACGGGTTTTGGCGGCGTCCACCGTGGCGCGGAAATCCTCCAGCGCCAAAGCCTGGGCGGCGAGGCGGTTATTGCGGCAGTCGAAGGCGGCAAAAGCCGGGGGGAGTGGCTGGTCGAGCCCGGGCACCTCGCCGGCATGGGCAGCGAGCGGCAGGGTGTCAAAAGTGCACGGGGCAAGCCCGCTGCGCCCGGCGCGCAAGGCGGCCAAGGTGGCGGGGCCGCCCGTGCCCAGGCTGGTGACCAGCGCGAAATCCCCAAGGGCCAGCCTGGTCATGCTTCGTCTCCCAGCTGTTCCAGCATGCGGCGGATATCGTCACCCTGGCGGGCGATATGGGCTTCATATTTTTCCTGGAACAGGGCCCGGACGCCGGTGAAGCGTTTGCCCCGCCCGCGCGCGCGCATGCCGGCCAACCGGGCGGCTTCGAAACGGGCCGAGAAATGCCGCAGATTTTCTCCCAGATCGGTATAATGCGGGGATGCGAAGATCGACCTGAAGTGGAACCTGTAGGGTCCGAAAATCGGGTTGTCGAAAAAGATCAGGCGCAGCCTGGCAACGTCGTATATGTCATTCCCGGCGATGGCGCCGCCAGCCAGAGCGAGGCCGCCCGGGCCGGTGGGCAGCGCGCCATGGGTGAGCAGGGCGTTGCGGGCGGCGGCATCCTCGTAGAGCGCCTGCGGGTCTTCGATGGGCAGGTGGTTGGCGCGGCGGATGAGATCGACGAAGCCGTTTTTCGGCACCGGAAAATGAAAGGCGGCGAGCAGCACGGACTGGCCGGCGGGCCAGGGCGCCCAGATGCCGGCGGCGGCCAGCGCGTTGCGCGCGACATGCATGCAGTTATCGTTGAATAGTTTCCACCTGTAGGTTTTCACCCCGGCGCGGTAGGGCTGGTTGAGCGCGTTGAGATAATCGACGATGGCGCCCATGCGGGCGCGGTCGAGGGGCAGGCAGGCGCGATAATGCGAGCGGCCGAATTGCGCGGCATAGTCGGTGGCGACCGAAATCTCATACATGTAATCGCGCGCGCTCATGCCGGCGGGCTTGGCGCGGAACAGCTCGGGGTGAAATTCGACGCCGGCGAGGATATCGCGGGCCTTCGCTTCGTCCTGGGTGCGGTGATAGGCCGCCCGCGTCAGCCGCTCGCCCGGCGCCAGCGCGCCCCGCCAGAGAAATTCGCGACCCTGGACGGCGACCCAGTTGGCGTTGCGGTAATGCGCGTTGACGCTGATGCCGACGCCGCAATCCGCACCTGGCGCGGTGCCGGGGTCGCAGAGACGCAGGACGGGATACCCCGCCGTGGGGTCGAGCTGGACGCCGTGCAGGTAGAGCAGGGCATGGCCACCCATGCCGCTGCGCAACGGGGCGCCGAAACCGGGCTTTTTGCGCAGCTCCGAGAGCGCGCAAAGCTCGACATGGTAGGGGAATAGCCGGTCGTAAATGCTGGCGGCTGGCGCTGCCTCGCCGGAGGTTCGTTCCATGACCCGCGCGGCGACCTGCGCGGTATTCTGGCAGGTTGGCATTTTCTCATTATCCGTCAACGCTGTAGCCGTGAGTATAGTCATGGCGCGCGGCACCGTCCAGCGCCGAAGGGGGCGAGGCCGAGAAGCTGGCGCCACAGCGCCGTCCAGCTTGGCCAGTCATGGCCGCCCTGGCTGGTGGCGACACGCCCCGCCGGAAGCTCGGCGCCGAGCGCGGCATGGGCCGGGGCGAAGCGGTCCCGCATTCCGTAGCCCAGATAGATCAACGGCGGATGAGACACGATGAGATGGCTTTGCAGCCAGGTCAGCAGGCGCTGCTCGGGCGCGGTGGCCACGGAGTTTTGCGCGGTCCAGCCGGGCAGGCCGGCGCGGGTGAATTCCGCGACCGTGCCGCGCGTGCCGAGGAAGGGGGCGAGGAGGAAGATGCCGGCAATGTCCCGCGGCCGGGCGCTGGCATAGAGCAGCGCGCCCATGCCGCCGAGCGAGATGCCGAGCAGCCAGATGTTTTTGCAGCCGCGCGCCAGAGCCGGGGCGATGACGGCTTCGTGCAATATCTCGGTCACGCCGTCTTCAAGGTAGAGGTCGAGCTCCGGCGCAGCGACGGTGATGTCGATGGCGAGGCCGAGATCATGCACGGCGGCGATCATGGCATTGGGCGCGAAATCGGCGGCGGCGATGCCGGCGCCGGGCAGCATGACGAGCAGGGTATCGGCCGGGCCGGCGGGGGCGGGGTAATGCAGGCAGGTGATGCTCATGCGGCGGCACGCGGGGAGCTGAGCACGGCGCCGCAGAGCAAGGTAAGGAAGGTGCCTATGGCGACGGTGGCGCCGATATCATGCAGCACCGGGATACGCGAGAAGGATAGCAGCCCGTAAGCCGCCACCGTGCAGAGATTGGCGAGCACGATGGAGGCGGCGGCACGCGGCCAGCCCGGCGCGCCCGGCGCATTGCGGGCGAAGAACAGGCAGTAATTCGAGCCGATGGCGATGATGAGCAGAAAGCCGGCCACCATGAAGATGGAGAGCTTGCCGCCGCCCAGCGTGAGCAGCGCGGCGGTGATGGCGACGGCGGCGGCGAGCGGGGCGGCGATGGCGGCGGCGGCGCGCAGGCTGCGCAGGCCGAGGATGAGAATGAGCGCGATGCCGAGACTGCCAACGATGGCCAGGGTGACCGCCTGGTTCTCGAAGGTCTGGAGCAGCCTGTCCGATTGCTGGTTGAGGTCGACGAAGCTGGTCCCCGGCGGTAAGGCGCGCGCGATGGCGGCGGGGGCGGTTACGCCTTGCAGCGGGGCCATGACCACCCAGTTGACGCCGTTGCGGGTGAGCAGGGAAGCGAATTGCAGGGACAGAGCCGGGGGCAGGCTGGCGGGGGTGAGCAGTGCCGCGGTTTTCGCGGTGGCGATGGCGGTGAAGAATGGCGCGAAGGCGGCGATGTCGAACGGCAGGCCGGCGGCGGCCTGGGTGAAATTCGCGCGCAAGGCGTCCGGGCCGGGTATCGCCGCCTGGCGGGCGCGTTGCATGGCATCGCTCGGCAAAATCGTGCTGGGCAGGGAATAGCCGCCGAGCTCATGCGCGGTGACAAGGCCGCCGAGCACCGGGGCCAGGGCTTCGCTCCGCTGCAGGGCCTGCTGCGCGGAGGGCGCGGCGAAAACGACGAAATAGCGCTGACCGGCAACGCCGAGATCCTGGCGCAACCTGTTGTCCAGCCGTTGCGCGGCGGCGGGGATGGGGCTCAGATTGAGCAGGTTGGTGTCCCACATGCCACCTTTATGGGAGAGCAGGACGAAGAGCGCGGCGGAAGTGACGGCGGCGACGGCGAGGCGGGCAATGCCGCGATGGCGGAGGAGCCGTTGCAGCGGCCGGGCGAGCGGCGTGGCGCCGCTGGCGAAGAAGCCGCGCGGCACGAAATGCGGCAGCACAAAACGGGTGGTGAGGGCGGCGGCGATGAGGCCGGCGATGGAGAACAGGCCAAGCTGGGCGAAGCCGGTGAAACTGGAGGCCAGCATGGCGGCAAAGCCGGCGATGGAGGTGAGCGCGCCGAGGCGTAAGGTCGGCCAGATGCGCGCCAGCGTGGTGGCGGCGGGCTCGTCCTGGCTGGTCTGGGTGAAGAGATAGATGGCGTAGTCAAGCGATTCGCCGATAAGCGTGACGCCGAAGCCGAGCGTGATGCCATGGACGAAGCCGAAGGCCAGCGACACGGCGGCGATGGCCGCCAGGGCGCCGCTGACGATGGGCAGCAGGCCGAGCAGCAGCATGCGGGGCGAGCGATAGGCGAAGGCGAGCAGGCCGGCGGCGCCGAGCAGCGCCAGCAGCGAGAGACGGGAGACATCGGCCTTGGTGATGTCCCGGGTGTGGACGGCAAACACGCCGGGACCGCTCATTTGCAGAATGGCGCCGCCGGCCCCGGCCGTGGCGGCGCGGGTGGCGGCGAACGCCGCGGTGATGCGGGCCTGCGCCGCAGCCTGGGCATCGAGGTTGAAGCCGGGGGCGGCGGTGTGGACGAGGAGGAGCGCGGCGTGGCCGTCCGGGCTGGCCCAGACGCCGTTCTGTAAAGCGGGGCCGGTGGTGGTGAACTCGTTCATCAGGCGCAGGGTCTCGCCGGTAGGGTCGGCGGGCAGGGTGGCGCCGAGGGCCAGGCCGAGTTCGGAGCTGATGAGGGCAAGGTCATGGTTCAGGGCGGCGCGCAGCCCGGGCACCGAAAACGCGGCGGCGGTCGTCCCTGGGCTCAGCAGGTAGCGGTTGCCCCATACATAATTCTGCACGCCGGCGAAGGAGTCGGGGGCGCCATTCATCACGTCGAGGAAAGCGGGCTCCTGGCGCAGGCGGGCGGCGGTGGCCTGGCTGAGCGCTGCGAGGACCGGCATGGGCGCGCCGGAGATGGCGAGCAGCACGATATGCGAGGCGGCGCCGCCATTCACCTGACCCGCCAGCACCTGTTGCGCGAGCGCGGCGGAGCGGGGCAGGAAGTCGCCCATATCCGTGCGGTAGCTGGTGCGCGCGGCAATGGCCCCGCAGGCGGCGAGCAGAGCCAGCCAGAGCGCCAGGGCGCGGAATTCAGGGCGCATCGGATGGCTGGACGGCGGCGATGCTCATGCGGGTTTCGCTGCCATCGCCGCTGGCGGTGTCGATGCTGGTGACGTGGTTTTGGGTGCCGGTGATGACCATGAAGCGGATGAAGCGGGCCAGGGCAGCGTCCTTTGGCACGAGATGCAGCCGCCAGGTGGCGGCGGTGCCCGTGAGGCTCAGGGTGTAGAGGTTTTGCAGCCCTGGCAGGTCGCCGGACAGGGTGAAGCTGATGCCTTCCACCAGCCCGGCGATGCGCGGGTCCTGGTTCAGGGTGAAAACATGGGTGGTGCCGCCGCTGGTCAGGGTGATCTGGCCGTGATCGAGGACGAAATCCTCGGGCGCGGGCGAGATTGTGACCTTGTGGAGATAACCGGGCGCGACATAGGTGAGGCTGCCGGTGCTGGTGAGCGGGGCGCTGAGCACGGGGGAGGTTTCCTGCTCGGAGAATGTCGCGCTGGCGGCGGGCAGCCGGGCCAGGGCCTGCATGAGCTGCGGCAGGCCCCATGCTTGTTGCGCGTAAGCGGGGGTGGCCAGGAACAAGCCCAGGGCGAGCCCGCGCAGGGCACGCGAATCAGGCCCAGAAATCATAGAAGTTGAACCAGTTATAGGGTGCCTGGCGGCAATAATGCTCAAGCCGGGCGACGTAGCGGCGCATGACGGTATCGAGCCAGGGGGCGGCATCCAGCGGCCGCGCGGCGGGCTCGGCCAGCAGCTCGAAATGCACCTCGTAGCGCTTGCCGCCGCGATACATGCCGGCCATGAGCACCGCCGGGCTTTGCAGCATCATGGCGATGCGGAACGGGCCCTGCGGGAAGGCGGCCTCGGCACCGAGAAACGGGTAGCGCGCGAGGTCCTTGCCCTGGACGTTGCGGTCCGCCAGCACGCCGATGAAGTGCCCCGCGCGCAAACGCTCGGCCACGGCGATGAGCGAGTCGGCGCGGCCGAGGCCGATGACCTCGGTGGCGAGGCTGGGATTGATGGCGGACAAGGCGGCGCGGATTTTCTGCGCGTTTTCCTCGTACATCAACAGGGTGATGGGCAGGTCGCGGCGGCGTTTGCGGCCGATGGCGCGGGCGACCTCGAAACTGCCGAAATGCGCGCCGATCAGAATACAGCCACCGCCGCGCGCCTCGATGTCGCGCAGGATTTGCTCGCCATGCACGGTGACCTCGAAATCCTCGGTGCGGTCGCCGAGCAGGAATACGCGGTCGAGCAGGCAGCGCGCGAAGGTGAGGAAATGCCTGAACTGGTCCGCGAGGCCCGGGGCGCGGCCGAGAACGCGGCGCAGATAGGCGCGCGAGGCACGGCCGGCAGCCGGCGAGGAGAGGCAGAAATACAGGCAGAGCGGGTAGAGCAACAGGCGCGCGACGGGCCGGCCCATGCGCCGCGCCGCCCAGATGCCGAGCCGGATGGCCGGGAGCGAGCCGCGCTCCGGGCGGCTGACCCATTCCTGTACGCGGGCGGTGCCGGTCATGCCGCGCCGGGAATCAGCGTGCCGGCCATGACCAGCGCGTCATCGGCGGTACGGCATTCGAAGCGCGTGGCGAAGCCCTGACCCTGCCAGAGCAGGCGGAGCGCGGTGCCGTGGCGGATGGGGCGCAGGAATTTGACGTTATGGATGGTGATATCATCCTGCAAACCGGGAATGGCGGCGATCATGGCATCGAGCAGTAACGCGCCGGGGATGATGGGGTTGCCCGGGAAATGCCCGGCCGCGCTGGGGTGGCCGGGGGCGAGGGTGAAGGGCTGCTCCTGCCACATGGTCAGCCGCCCCCGTCGCGCGCGGGCTGGCCGATGAGCCGCAGCAGGGTTTCGCGCGGCAGCTTGCCAAGCGCGTTGCGCGGCAGGCTGTCCACCAGCACCAGCGGGCGGGGCAGAAAGGCCGGGTCGATGCGCTGGCGCAATTCGGCCATGATTGCGCGCGCGTCCAGGCCCGGGGCGACCGCCACGGCGGCCAAGCGCGGCACGCCGGCGCCCCTCGCCTCGCCCATCAGGAACACGCCGTCCTGCACGCCCGGGATGCTCAGCAGCTGGTGGGTGAGGCTGGCGAGCGAGGCGCGCTTGCCGGCGACATCGACGAGGTCGGCGGCGCGGCCGCCGAGGTGGAATGTTTGCGGGCCAGTCAGCGTGATCTGGTCGTGCAGCAGCGTGGGGCCGGGCACGGCGGGGCCGTCCGCCCAGGTGGTGGCGCCGTCCTGGTGGAGGGTGATGCCGTCGAAGCACCGCCACGCGGTTTCATGGGCGCTGCGCCTGGTGGCGATCTGCCCGGCTTCGGTGCAACCGTAGATCTCGACGAGCGTACCGCCGAAACAGGCCTCCGCGGCGCCAGCGAGTTCCACCGGCAGCGGGGCGGTGGCGGAGAGAATGAGATCGGCCGCCGGCATGCCCTCGGGCGCGGCCAGCAGCGCGCGCAGATGCACCGGGGTGGTGACCAGGATGCGCGGCCGCGGGGCACGGGCCAGGGCGGCGCGGATATCGGCCGGGTAGAGCGGCCAGCCGGCATCGATGGTGAGGCCGTGCAGCAGGCCGAGCAGGATGACCGATTCGAGTCCGTAGCTGTGGTGATGCGGCACCGTGCCGATGATGCTGGCGCCGCGCAGGGCGCCGATGCCCAGCCTAGCCCCGGCGGCGAGCGCGCTGCGGCGCAATGTGCCCCAATCCTTGGCCATGGGTTGCGGGCGGCCGGTGGAGCCGGAGGTGAACAGGATGACGGCTTGCTGGTCATCGGCCACTTCGTCCAGGGTGAAGGGCGCGGCGGGGCCTGTGAGATCGGCGGGGTAAGCGAGGCTGGGCAGGTCCGTCTCCGCGCCATCTGTCAGGGCGTAGAGATCGGGGTAGTCCTCGGCCAGGGCGGTGAGGGCGGCGGGGAGGCTGGAAGATGGCATCAGGCTGATCTGGCCGGCGGCGAGGGCGGCGGCCAGGCCGGTGGCGAAGCGATAGCGGTCGGTACACAGGTTGACGACGTATTTATGGACCGGCAGGCGCGCCGCCAGGGCGGCGGCATCCTGGTGGAACGTCGCCATGGGGATGGCCCGGCCGGACTGGCGCGCGGCGGGCAAGCGGGCCTGGGTGGCGATGTTCATCGGCTCATCGACCCAGCGTTTCCGGTTCCACGGCCTTGCGCGGTGGGCCGGGCGGGCGGGTGGCGTTTGCCACCATGTCGAATATGGCGGCGAGGGAGTGGCGCGGCGGGTCGCACAGGACGCGCAGGCGGATGGCGTATTCCACGGCGAACATCACGATAACCAGCGGGATGTCGAGAATATTGACGAAGAACGACCAGAAGGTGAGCGGCGCGAAGCAGAACAGGCCGACCGAGACGGCGAGCTGCATGGCGAAGAACAGCGCCCAGGCGATGGTGACCTTGCGGGTGTAGCGCAACATCTCCGTGGATAAGGGGCCATGCAGGCGGCGCGCCATGCCGGTGATCAGCGGCTCGCGGCCCGGCCGCAGCGTGAGCGCGAAGGTGGCGAGCAGGCTGGCATATAAGCCCCAATGGGTGAGCGCCGAGACGGTGACGAAGCCAAGCTTGAACAGCCCGCCCAGGCTCAACTCCAGGCCAAGCGGGATTTGCCGCGTGGCGAGGATGATGAGATGCGACAGCACCGGAATGATGGCGATGGCCAGGACCGCCCAGAGCGGCGAGCGGGACATGCGGGCGGAATCTGCCCGCATTTATGACTCGCGATGCGCCTGGATATACGCATTCAGGCTGCGCAGGGACCGGAAGATTTCGGCATTGCCCTCGCCATCGGCGCGCAGCTTCACGCCGTAGCGCTGCGCCACGGTGAGGGAGATTTCCAGCATGTCGATGGAATCGAGCCCCAGCCCCTCGCCATGCAAGGGGGCTTCGGGGTCTATCGCGGCGGCGTGCTGGTCAAGATTAAGGGTTTCAACTATCAGTTGTGCTAGAGATGATTCTTCTGCACTCTGGGTTGCAATGTCGGCCGTCATGGGGTTGCCTCAAAAAGCGGGGGTGCGAAAAGCAGGGCGGCGAACGCGGCCAGATCGGCACCGGTGGAGGCTCTCACACATCATCCTTTCAAGCTCTCTCAAAGCTTTAACAGATCGCTTTTTGGTTGCAAGCAAGCTCTGCCCGGCGGGCGGAGGCGGCTTACCCCGGCGAAAGAGCGGCACGCGCCGCCCTTCTCCCGGCCATTATAGCTGGCGCCGGAACAGGCGTTTTACAAGCCGCGCAAAAGGTGGTGCCTGAACATTTTCAGATAGTGATGGCGCCGTGCCACAGGCGTGAGGCGGGCCGATTATGGCGCGCTGGCATAACATGGCGCGGCGGCGGCGGGTAATACCGATTGCGCCGGTGCGGCGCGTATCCGATGCTTCGGCAACGCGATGCAAGGGACGGGACGGCATGATGAGGCTCTATTATTTTCCGACGCCCAATGGCCGCAAGGTCAGCATCGCGCTGGAGGAGATGGGGCTCGCCTACGAGATTGTCCCGGTTGACATCACCCGGGGTGAGCAACAGGCGCCGGATTTTCTGGCGATCAGCCCGAATAACCGCATCCCGGCGCTGACCGATGTGGCGGCGGATGGCCGGAAGATCTCGATTTTCGAGTCCGGGGCGATATTGCAGTATCTCGGCCGCAAGAGCGGGCGGCTGTATCCGGCCGCTGAGCCGGAGCGCTGCCGGGTGGATAGCTGGCTGTTCTGGCAGATGGCGGGGCTCGGGCCGATGGCGGGGCAGCTGAGCTGGTTCATCCGCGTGGCCAATGTGCCGGGGCGCGCGGCCGCGGATTACGAGTATCCCATCCACCGCTACCGCAAGGAGGTGCTGCGGCTCTATGGCGTGCTGGAGCGCGGGCTGGCGGCGGCGGGCGATTTTATCTGCGGGGATTACAGCATTGCCGATATCGCGTCCTGGACCTGGGTGGCGCAGTATAACAACCATATCGGCGGGCTGGCGGATTTCCCCAGGGTGGCGGCGTGGCACGAGCGGATTGCCGCGCGCCCGGCGGTGCAGCGCGGGCTGATGGTGTGGATGCCGGCACAGGATAGCGGCTGGTCGGCGGCAGGCAACGCGGCGCAGATTGCCGGGGTGAAGCCGGTGGGGTGAGCGGGGCGGTGCATTGGCGGCCGGGAGCGGCTATGCTGCGCGGCATGACTGAATTCACCCTCCCGCCCGGCGCTCTCACCTCGCCCGCCACGGCGCGTAATCGCGAACCGATCCTGGCGGTGTTGCGGGAGCATCTGCCAGCTTCCGGGCTGGTGCTGGAAATCGCCTCGGGGGCCGGCGAGCACGCGGCGTTCAACGCCGCCGCGCTGCCCGGGCTGCGCTGGCAGCCCAGCGATCCTTCATCCGAGGCGCTGCTCAGCATCGCGGCCTGGCGGGCGCATGCCGGGCTGGCCAATCTGCTGGCGCCGCTGCAGCTGGATGCGGCCGATCCGGCGGGCTGGCCGGTGACGCGGGCGGACGCGCTCGTGAATATCAACATGATCCACATTTCGCCGTGGGAAGCGGCACAAGGGCTGATGGCCGGCGCCGCGCGCGTGCTGCCGGCGGGCGGGGTGGTGGTGCTGTACGGGCCGTATGTCGAGGCGGGAGTTGAGACCGCGCCATCCAACCTGGCCTTCGATGCCAGCCTGCGGGCGCGCAACCCGGAATGGGGGCTGCGGCGGCTGGACGAGGTTGTGGCGCTGGCGGCGGCGCGGGGGCTGGAATTCCGCGCACGGGTCGCCATGCCGGCGAATAACCTGTGCGTGGTGTTCCGCAAGGCGCAGCCGGGCTGAGCGGGGCCGGGCGGACTCAGCCGCGGCTCAGACCATGGCCAGGGCTTCGGAGAGCAGGCCGAAATCGAGATCTTCGCGCAGGCGGCGGCGAAGATGACGGACCAGCACGGCCCGGGTATGGCGAAGCTGGCGGCGGGGCAGCCTGGCCAGTTGTGCCGCCAGTTCGCGGGCACGCGGCATGAGGGCGGCCGCCGGCAGCACCTCGGCCACCACGCCGAGCTCCAGCGCCTGCCGGGCGCTGAGCTTCTGGCCGGTAAGCAGGAAGTAGCGGCCGCGATTGGGGCCGAGCAGCATGGGCCAGACGGTGTGGACGCCATCACCCGGCACACAATGGCCAGGGGCGTGGGCGAGATCGGCGAATTCCGCGTGCGCGGCGGCGAGCACGATATCGCTCAGCACCGCGATCTCGGCATGGATATAAGCGGGGCCGTTGACCGCGCCGATGACGGGCACGGGAATGGCGAGGAGGTTTTCGAGCAGAGCAAGGCCCTCATCATGGATGCGGTCCCACATCTGGGCGAGGTCCGGCTCCGGGGCGCGCTCCTCGGGGTCCATGCCGGTGCAGAAACTCTCGCCCGTGCCGGTGATGATGACGACCCTGGTTTCGATGTCACGGGCGATGTCAAGAAAGGCGCGGCCCAGCTCGGCATGCAGGCTGGTGGGGGAACTGCCCCATTTCGCCTCGCCGCCGCGCGTGTGCAAAGCGAGTTCCAGCACGCCGCCTTGCCGGGTGAAGCGGATGGTATTGTAGCGGCCGGTGTAATCGGCGGACTGCATGCGCCACTCCCCTGCCCTCGGGCCAGCCATCGGGCGATGATGAAGGATGAAGAGGCGGGCTGGACCGCCGATCCAGCCCGCTTGCCTCAGCTCAGGTTATACAGCTTGAACGCGTTGTCCTGAAGGATCAGCTTGCGTGTGGCGTAATCATACCCGCCCAGCGTATCCGCCAGTTTTTCCTGTACGCCAGGATAGAGCGAGGTGGGATGCGGGAAGTCGGTTTCGAACATCACGCGGTCGAAGCCGATTTCTTCCAGCATGTGCTTCGGCGCGTAGGATTCGAACCAGTAGCTGACCCAGAATTGCTGGAAATATTCCTTGGCGCTGCGTTTCAGCCCGCGGTTTTCGCGCGTACGGAATTCGCTGAACTGATGGTCCAGCCCTTCGAGGAAGAAGGGGACCCAGCCCATGCCGCTTTCGATCAGCCCGATTTTCAGGTTGGGGTAGGTATCGAGAATGCCGGAGACCATGAAGTTCATCATCGTCGCGGCGACGCCGGCATGGTGCAGCAGCGCGTGGATCGGCAGGCGTTGGTCGAAACCGAGATTATCCCAGATCGCCGAATTGGCGTCGAGCGAGGCGTTGAGATGGAAGTTGATCGGCGTGCCGGTGGCATCGCACATCTCGAACAGTTCCGCCCAATAGGGCGAGACCTTGCCATCCGGCCCGATATAGGCCGAGCCCGGCGTGCCGACGCGCTCGGGCCGGTCCGGCATGACGAGGCCCTTGATGCCGAGATCGACACAGCGACGCGCCTCGGCGGTGAGCAGCTTGCTGTCCCAGTAAGGCAGTGTCGCCATGCAGTTGATGCGGCCGTTGGATTCGGCCATGCGCTCGGCGCAGGCATCGTTGAAGGTTATCATGATGGCGTTGGCGAGCCCGGCATCGTTGAGCGCCAGCAGCGTTCCGGCCTGGGTCTGGCCGCCATTCTGGTAGCAGATCTGCGCGTACACGCCCATCGCATCCATTTCTTCGAGGCGCGGCTTGACGAGATAGGAGCCGGGATTGATCTGGTCGTAATTCTCATAGGCCAGGCGGCCGAGCAGCTTGTTATGATCGGCGGCGATGACGTTGCCGCCGATCGAGCCCATATCGGTATCGCCGACGAACCAGCGATCGACATTGCCGACGCGGCGGACATGCGGCATTTTCGCCTTCATGCCGGCCGGTGCGTTCCTGGTGAACAGATCCGGTGGCTCGGTGAAATGCGTGTCGCAATCGACGATCTTGATGCCCTCGAAGAGCGGGTGGACGCCCTTGGAATGCGCCGCGAAATCGACCTGCCGGACAAACCCGCCAGGGGACCAGCCTTCTTCCAGCCAGTAGCGCTTGGCGTCATCCGCCGAAGCTTTGATGACCGAACCCGTTTTTGCATCATCCGGCATGAGATTTCCCCTTGGTGTTTCCTCTTACGCCGTCAGCCCATAGCGCAAACCGGGGCTCGAAGCAAGCGCTTGGTCCGGGACGCGGGAGTCTTTGACAGCGCCTGGAGGCCGGGGATAGCATCCGCGGGCAGCCCAGAGCAAAAACACAGAGCAAAACTGAGGGAGCGAACCATGTCCGGAGCGTCGGAAATTGCGGGCGGTGAACTGCGCGCGCTCATCGACAAGCAGGCGATAACCGAGCTGCTTTACCGTTATTGCCGCGCCGTGGACCGGATTGATCCGGAACTCGGCTATACGGTGTGGCAGGAGGGGGCGGAGGCCGATTACGGCTCGATCTATCAGGGCAGCGGGCGCGGCGTGGTCGATTTCATCTGCGATTCACACAGGCGGGGCGTGGTGCATTCGCATCAGGTGACCAATATCATCATCGCGCTTGAGGGTGATGTCGCGCGCAGCGAGGCCTATATCACCTCCGGCATGGTCATGCTGGATGGCGGTGAGCCGAAGCAGATCACGACGCGCGGGCGGTATCTTGACCGCTGGTCGCGCCGCGCCGGGCGCTGGGGCATCGAGAAGCGCATATTTGTCGGCGATATCAACGAAATCCGCACGATCACGCCAGGCTCCATCGTACCGCGCTTCACGCTTGACCGTGACGATCCGTCCTACGCGCTGTTCGCCGGGTGAGTTAGAGGCTGTTTCAGAAATCGCTCTGGTGAGTCGTTAAGTGGTGATTTTCGAGCCTCGGCGCGGAGCGTACTTAAGGTACGCGAGCACCGGAGCACAAAAAATCGCCGCTTGACGGCCTCCAGAGTAGACTTATGAAACAGTCTCTTAGCGCGGCAGGGCCCGCAGGCGGGGGATGACGGCTTTCAGCAGTTCCAGGCTTTTCCAGCCTTCCGCCGGGGGAAAGCCGCCGACCAGTGGCTGGAAGCCGAACATGCCCTTATCCTCGACCTTATCGGCATTGGCGACCAACTCATCCGGTGTCCATACCGCGAACATGCCGGAGCGCCGCAGGGCTTCGAGGTTATCGAGCCCCTTGAAGGGCGAATTGGTGTTTTCCTCCTGCGCCGCCCATTTGGCGTATTCCGATACGACATGGAGCGCGTGCGGTTCGAGGATCGACCAGGTGCGGTCAGGGTCATCCGAGAGCATGATGATGCCGGGCAAACGGTGGCACGGGCGGGTGTAGTTGCCGGGTTCGCGGCCGAGCCTGCGGCATTCCTCCTCGTAGAGCGGAATGATGTCGGCGCGCATCGGCCCGAAGCCAACGCCAAGCCGGGCCGCGCGTTTGGCCGAGGCCGCCACGCCGCCGCCGGCGAAGACGATGTTTTCCGGCTTCTGCACGGGCAGCGGGCGGATGAAGACGGGGCGGCCATTGGCCTCGAAACGCTCGCCGCGCAAGGCGCGCAATATGGTTTCGATGCCCTCGTCGAGCAGGCGGCCGCGATCCTTCATCGCGGCCCCGAACATCTGGAATTCGAACGGCACGTAGCCGGCGCCGAAAATGACCTGGAGGCGGCCATTGCTCATGAGATCCGCGATGGCGATCTGCTCGGCGATTTTCACCGGGTCGTGCAGCGGCAGGATGACCGCGCCAAGGCCGATGGTAACGCGGCGGGTGACCGCCGCGATGCCGCCGGCCATGACGAACGGGGCCGGAAGGTAGCCATCCTCCGCGCCGTGATGCTCCATGAGCCCGATGCGGTCAACGCCGATTTCATCGGCATAGCGCGCCATTTCCAGCGCGGCGCCGTAGAGTTGTTGCACGGGCGTGCCCCATGCGGGCGCACGCATGTCGAAGGAGACGGCTGTCATGATCGGGGTCATGGCGTAGTCTTACGAGGCAAGCCAGAATGCTGCAACAGTTCAGGCCGGCGCGATGGTGGTGCCGCGCTGTCCGGCGATGATCGCGGTGAAATCCGTGAGCGCGCCGATGGCCGCCGGCTTGGCCGTACGCGCCACGAAAGCGCAGGCGGCGCGCACCTTTGGCGCGATGGAGCCGGCCGGAAAGGCGGCGGCATGGGCGGCTAATTCCGCCGGATGGGTTTGCGCGATGAGACGCTGGGCCGGGGTTCCGTAATCGAGATAGACACCGGCGACATCGGTGAGCATGACCAGCATATCCGCGCCCGCCTGTTCGGCCAGCAGGGCGCTGGTGGCGTCCTTATCGATGACGGCTTCCGCGCCGACGAGCCTGTTGCCGGTTCTGCCCACCGGAACGCCACCGCCGCCGCCGCAGATGACGGTGATGCCAGCCCGCGCGAGATGCAGAATGGAAGCAATTTCCAGGATGCCAAGCGGTTGCGGCGAGGCGACGACGCGGCGCCAGTATTTGCCGTCCGGCGCCACCTGCCAGTCATGTTCCCGTGCCAGGCGCCGCGCCGTGGCTTCGTCGTAGACCGGGCCGATCGGCTTGGTGGGGTGCGCGAATGCGGGGTCTTGCAGGTCCACCAGGGTTTGCGTCATCAGGGCCACGACCGGCGCGCCCTCGGGCAGGGCGTTACGCAAGGCGAGTTCGATGGCATAGCCGATCCAGCCCTCGCTTTCGGCCCCCAGCGCATCCAGCGGCAGGGCGGAAATGGCGGGGCCGGCGCTGGATTGCAAGGCCAACAGCCCGACCTGCGGGCCGTTGCCATGGGTGATGATGAGCTGATGGCCGGCGGATATCGCCGCCGCCAGCACGCGCGCGGCCATGTCGGCGGCCTGCTGCTGGGCGGCGGCGGTGAGCGGCTGGCCCCGCGGCAACAGGGCATTGCCGCCAAGCGCGACGAGGATGCGCATCAGCCCAAGGTCGCCACGAGGATGGCCTTGATGCTGTGCATGCGGTTTTCCGCCTGGTCGAACACGATGGAGGACGCGGATTCGAAAACCTCGTCCGTGACCTCCATGGCGGAAATACCGAAGCGTTTTTCGATATCCCTGCCGATTTTGGTTTCGGCGTTATGGAAGGAGGGCAGGCAGTGCATGAATTTGGTGAATGGGTTGCCGGTGGCCGCCATGAGCGCGGCATTAACCTGATAGGGCCGCAGCAGCTCGATGCGTTCGCCCCAGCGGGCGGAGTCCTCGCCCATGGAAAGCCAGACATCGGTGTAGATGAAATCGGCATGCCGCACGGCGGCGCGGGCATCGGTTTCGAAGGTGACGCTGGCCCCGGTTTCACCGCAGATGGCAGCGATGGTATCGATGAATTTCGGCTCGGGATGCACCGCGGCTGGCGCGCCGATGCGCAGCTTCATGCCGAGTTTCGCGGCACCCACGGCCAGCGAGCGCGCCATGTTGTTGCGGCCATCGCCCATGAAGGCGAAGCGGATATCTGAGAGATGCTTATGGGTGAACTCGCGCATTGTCATGAAATCCGCGAGGATCTGGGTGGGGTGCGATTCATCGGTGAGGCCGTTATAGACCGGCACACCGGCATGGCGCGCCAGCACCTCGACATCCGCCTGGGCGAAGCCGCGAAACTCTATGGCATCATACATGCGGCCGAGAACCCGTGCCGTATCCTTCACCGTTTCCGACTGGCCGATATGGCTGCCGCTCGGCCCCATATACGTGACATGCGCGCCCTGATCATAGGCGGCCACCTCGAAGCCGCTGCGCGTGCGGGTGGAATCCTTCTCGAAGATCAGGGCGATGGTCTTGCCGGTGAGTTGCTTGCGCTCAAAGCCGCCGCGCTTGGCCGCCTTGAGGTCTTTGGCCAGAGCCAGAAGAAAACGCAGCTCCGAGGGGGCAAAATCCTCCAGCGCGATAACGTTACGACCATGCAGATTTACAGGCATTTTTATTGCTCCACAAATTTATTCAAGCTGCATCACGGCTGATCGGGCAGCTCATGCAATGGCCGCCGCCGCGCCCGCGGCCAAGCTCCGCACCTTCGATGGTGATGACCTCGATACCCGCCTTGCGCAGCAGGGTGTTGGTATAGACGTTACGGTTATAGGCGATGACAACCCCCGGCGCCACGGCGAGCACGTTATTGCCATCATCCCATTGCTCGCGCTCGGCCTCGAAACTATCGCCGCCGGTGGGGATGCGGCGCAGCTTGGTGATGCCGATGGCAGCCGCCACGACATCGGCGAAATGGCCTGTCTCGGCCACCGCGCGGACGCCCTGGTTCGCATCATCGGGCACCAGCGAAAACGCCTTCATGTGATCGACGATATCCGGATAGACCGTGACGACATCGCGGTCGCAGAACGAGAACACGGTATCGAGATGCATGTTGCCGCGCTCGCGCGGCATCTGCCCGGCGATGACGCGGGTCGCGGCACCGTTCACGAACAGGCGGTGAGCGTATTCGGCAATGGCCTGCGGCGTGGAGCGCTCGCCCATGCCGATGAGCACGACGCCATTGCCCAGCGCCATCACATCGCCGCCCTCGACGCTCATATTTCCTGGTTTCTCTTCCGTTGCATCGAAATAGCGGGTGAATTTGACGTCGCTGAAGCGGGGATGGAAGCGGTACACGGCGGCGAGATTGACCGCCTCCGGGCGGCGCGCCGGCCAGTACATCTGGTTGATGAACACGCCATTGCCGGCCCAGCATGAGCTGTCACGCGTGAAAAGCTGGTTCGGCAGCGGCGGCAGGATGAATTCATGCGGCTCGCGCGTCATCGCGAACAAGCCATGCGGCACGAACGGAAGTTCCGCCCGGGCGATGCCGCCAACCAGAAATATGGCCAGTTGCGCCGCCGGCATTTCATCCAGCCAGGCGCGCATCTCCCCGGCCGTGCCGCGGCCGAGGCTGGCGATATCCACCCGGCGGTCCAGCAGCCAGGCACGCGCCGTGGGGTTGGCCATGGTTTGCGCCAGCATGGCGCCGAATTCATGGACGATGATGTTTCTGTCGCGCATCGTATCGACAAAGGCGTCATGCTCCTGGCGCGCCTCCTTCACCCAGATCACGTCATCGAACAGCAATTCGTGGCAATTGCCGGGGGTGAGGCGCGTGAGGCTGAGGTCCGGCCGGTGCACGATCACCTCGCGCAAAATGCCGACTTCAGAATACACGCCGAGTGGTTCAGTCATGAGATCGATCCTTCCTGGATGGCATAGGTGTGGAAACCGACGCGGCCGTCCACTTCGGTCTCGCGGTATACGCCCTGGATTTCGCAATCGAATCCGGGAAATAGATTGGCGGCTTCCTCGAACATTTTCAGATAGTCCAGCATCGGCCTGGCGCGTGCATCGTAGCGCTCGCCGGGTACGACAACGCCGATGCCGGGCGGATAAACCAGGGCAAGCGAGGCTGCGATGCGGTTTTCGATGTTATGGATGGAGAGATACTCCACCTCGTTGCGAATGAATTTCTGCTCGGCTGCCTGTGGAGACATGGCGATGGCGGGAAAATGCTCCGGCCGGAACTGCGCGCGCTGCAGATCGCGCACATGGTGCATGCGGTAGAAATCATGCATCTCCTGGCACAGATCCGCAAGGCCCATGCCGGCGTAGCGCCGCGCATGGCGCGCGGTGAAAGCGGGGATGACCTTTTCGAGCGCGGTGTTACTGTCATGCAGATGCTTGAAACTCACCAGGGCGCTCAGCAGCGTGCCGGCCTTGCTGGCTTCGAGCCCGGGCGTGAGCAGGAATAGAATACTGTTCAGATCGTTCTTCTCCGGGACGATTTGATTCTCCCGCAGATACTCCGCGAGAATCGCGGCGGGTATGCCATGCGATTCGTATTCGCCAGTGTTGCGCTCAATGCCTGGCGTCAGCAGCGTGAGCTTGTTGGGGTCGGTCATGGCATAGCCCGGCGGCAGCGCTCCGAATCCGTGCCAGGGGGCATCCGGAGTCAGTTCCCAGAAGGCGGGATTGGCCGCGAGCATGTCCGCCGGCACATGCTCCCAGGGAGTTTTTCCGGCACTGCCGGGCAGCTCGACGAATTCCGGTACGAAGGGGTCGAAGAACCATGCCTGGTCGGGGGCTGCTGCCTTTTCCACGAAGGCGGACCGCAACGCGCGGATTTTTTTTCGCAGATCGATGCCCAGGCGGATCGTGTCGTCCCACAGCACCTCGCCGGCGCGGCCCTTCATCATCTGCGCGCCGACATCCAGCGAGGCGAATAGCGGATAGAAGGGCGAGGTGGAAGCGTGCAGCATAAACGCATCGTTGAAGCGCCGGTGTGAGACATGGCGCTTTTGCGCCCTGGTATGGGCATCCTTCACATGGATCTGCGAGGCCTGGGAAAATCCGGCGAGCTGCTTATGCGTGGACTGCGTGGCGATGATGCCGGCATCATCCGGCGTGAGATGCTGGAGCCCCATGGCGAAGCGGCCGCGGAATAGCGGGTGAAACTTCATGAACCCCGCCCACGCCTCGTCGAACAGGATATAGTCGCAGAGGGGGCTGAGCTTCTCGAAGATCATGCCGACATCGTAGATCGTGCCGTCATAGGAGCATTGCTCGATGATTGCGAGGCGGAACGGCTTTTTGCGCGACCAGGCATCCGGATCGGTCACCAGCGGATGGGATTTGATCTTGTCGCGCAGCCGCGTTTCGTCGAGCGCCGCGTAGTCAATCGGGCCGATCAGCCCGTGCGCGTTGCGGGCGGTTTCAAGATAGACCGGAATGCCTCCGGCCAGAACCAGGGCGCCGTGATGATTGGATTTATGGTTGTTGCGGTCAAACAAAACGAGATCGCCCTGGGCGACGAGCGCGCCGCTGACGATTTTGTTGGAGGTGGAGGTGCCGTTCAGCACGAAATAGGTGCGCTCGGCGCCGAAGATTTTCGCGGCTTCCTTCTGCGCCGCCAGTGCCGGACCCTCATGGATCAGCAGGTCGCCCAGTTCGACCACGGAATTATCGAGATCGCTGCGAAAGACAGCCTCACCGAGATGCTCGACAAACAACCGGCCCACGGGACTTTTCCAGTAGAAAATCCCACCATTATGGCCAGGGCAGGTCCATACCTGATTGCCGGCATCGGCATAGTCCAGCATCGCGCCGAAAAACGGGGTTTTCAGCGTTTCAGCATAGGTGCTGATATGGCTGGCGATGTTCTTGGCGATGAAATCGGGCATATCCTCGGCCAGAAAAATCGTACCCGTGACGAGGCCGAGAATTTCCGCCGGAATATCCGCGAGCTCCTGATGGCGGATCAGCAGAAATATCGGTGCTTCCATGCCGCGTGAGCGGATGGTTCCGACGAGTGACAGGATACCGCTCTGCCATGCCCCATCGCCCCATTCCAGCAGCAGGCAGCCAAGCCCGGCATCGGCGCGGATCGCGGTTGCGGCATCCTCGACCGAGGATTCCAGGCTCGTGGTGAAGCCCTGTTTTTTAAGGTTTCCCAGAATCTGCTGGAAACTTTCAGTCTCGGGCGATGGTGCTTGCATTGGCCGGGTACAGCCGAGAATGCGGAACCGGGTTTCGTAGGACATGATACCGCGCTCCATGGATAAAATTCCGGGCCGCCCTCGGTGGCGGCCCGGATGCAGGATCAGGCGATGGTGACAATGCCTTTGGCGAACAGGATGACCGAGACCACCGCCGCCGCCAGGAGCAGGCCGACCGCGGCTTTCTCGCGCCCGGAAAATGCGGGAAGCTGCGCGAAATGCTCGCGCTTGGCGTACCAGAATACCGGGATGCCCAGAGCGAACACGATGGTGGACATAAGCAGGAACTGCGGCCCCGCGGCGTAGAGCAGCCAGAGGGCATAGATGGCGCCGAGCAAACCCGTGATCATCGCGGTGCGCCGGCCTTCCGAATGTGTGGCAACGTAGCCGGGACGCGAGGCATAGACGGTGAGGAACAGCGCGCTGGCGAGATAGGGCGGCAGGATCATCACGCCGGTGATGTCGATGAGCCAGATCCAGGCATTATGGGCGAATAATACCACGAACAGGGTCGCCTGCATCACCGCGCTCGAAATCCACAGCGAAGGGGCGGCGGCGTGGAAGCGGTTTTCCCGGGCCAGGAATTTCGGAAACACACCACCTTTCGCGCCTTCGAATGGCAGCTCGGCGACCAGAATGGTCCAGGCCAGCCAGCAGCTCAGCACCGAGATGAGCAAGGCGACATTGACGAATACCGCGCCCCAGTTGCCAACCACCGCGCGCAGCACATAGGCCGCGGAGGGGTTGCTAAGGCCCGCGATTTCGCCCTGATGCATGATGCCGAGGGGCAGGATGGAGAGCAGCGCGTAGAGCAGGGTGCAGACACCCAGGCCGATGAAGGTCGCCGGCCCGACATCCGACATTTTGCGCGCGCGATCCGATACGACAACCGCAGCCTCGATGCCGATGAACACCCATAAGGTGACGAGCATGGTGCTTTTAACCTGGCTGAAAATACTGCCGAGATGGTTCTGCTGGCCCCAGATGTCGAAGGTGAAATTGCCCCCGGTCATGTAGAAGGCCATCACGATCAGGGCGAAGCTGATGGTGATGATATTCAGGGCACTGGCCAGAACGTTCAGCATCGCCGTGCGCTTGACGCCCGAAAGCACGACACCGCACATCACCCAGATGAGCAGCGAACCGCCGATAATCGAGGGCCAGTTCTGGCCATTTCCAAAAATCGGGAAGAAATAGCTCAGGATCTGCATGATCAACACGGCGAAGGCGACATTGCCGAAGGCCGAGCTGAGCCAGTAGCCCCAGGCCATCTGGAAGCCGGCGAACGGGCCGAAGCCGGCTTGTGCGTAGGAGTAGATGCCGGCTTTGAGGTCCGGCCGCTTATCCGCGAGGATACGGAAGCTGTTGGACAGAAAATACATGCCTATGAGGGTGATGACCCAGGCGATGGCGATGGCGACAAGCCCGGCGCCGCTCGCCATGTTGGCTGGCAGGTTAAACGCGCCGCCGCCGATCATCGAGCCGACGACGACGCCGCTGAGCAGCAGCATGCCGAGTTTGCGGCTTTCCGGCTGGGCCTCGGCGCCTGGTGCGGCCATGCTGGGCTGTGAGACGGTTTTATCCATTGAGAGCCTCCCTTCAAGAAACAATCCAGGAGCGATTTTGAACCGGAATTCGCGGCCGTACATTGATCGCGATCAATTTGCGGCGGACCCGATGCGTCTAAACGTCATGCGTCCGAGGGGAGTGTCCGTGTATGCCGCAGCGCAACATCCAATCCGCCACCGTGTCTGTCTTGATTGTGAATGATGCAGCGCATGACGAGACCGCCGCCGGCCGGGCCATACGCACGCTGGCCACGGCACTCGGGGCGTATAACGTATTGGTCGCGGCGGAGGCGGCGGATGCCATGGCGATCATCCGCGCCGATGCCTCGCTGCATGCCGCGATCATCGACTGGGATCTGGGCCGGAATGGCGACCACATGCCGGCGGCGGACACGCTGGCCGCCCTGCGCCGGAAAAATGCCGATATGCCGGTATTCCTGCTGGCGGAGCGCACGCGGCTGGCGGAAATTCCGGTGAGCGTGATGCAGCAGGCCGATGATTTCATCTGGCTGCTGGAGGATACCGTGGATTTCATCGCCGGACGTATCATCGCGGCGATGGCCCGCTACGAGGCCCGGCTGTTGCCGCCGATGCTGCGCGCGCTGGTGGATTTCTCGAAGATGCATGAATATTCCTGGCACACGCCTGGGCATACCGGCGGCACGGCATTTCTCAAATCGCCCGCGGGCCGGGTATTCCATGCGTTTTTCGGCGAGAATCTGCTGCGCGCGGATCTCTCGATTTCAGTTGGTGAGCTGGGCTCGCTGCTCGACCATTCCGGGCCGATCGGCGCCGGGGAGGCCTATGCGGCGCGGGTGTTCGGCGCGGACCGCACCTATTATGTAACCAATGGCACATCGACCTCCAACCGCATCGTGGTGATGGCGGCGGCAACGCAGGGGCAGGTGGTACTTTGCGACCGCAACTGCCATAAATCCATCGAGCATGCGATGACGCTGTCCGGCGCGATGCCGGTGTATTTAATGCCATCGCGCAATCACCTCGGCATTATCGGGCCGATACGGCCCGCATTGTTGCGCCAGGATGCGATCCGCGCCGCGATCGCCGTCAACCCGCTGACAGTGAATGCCGTAAGCCCTGCGCCGGTTCTGGCGATCCTCACCAATTCTACCTATGATGGGTTGTGTTACGATATCACCCAGGTGGAGCCAGCACTCGGCGCTTCGGTGGACCGGATATTATTCGATGAGGCCTGGTTCGCCTATGCCCGGTTTCATCCACTTTATGCCGGGCGCTTCGCCATGCATGAGCGCGCGCCGGGCAATACCGGCGCCAGTGTGTTCGCCACGCAATCCACGCATAAGCTGCTCGCGGCGCTGTCGCAGGCCTCGATGATCCATATGCGCGACGGGCGGCGGCCGGTTCCGCATGAGCGTTTCAACGAGGCGTTCATGATGCATGCCTCGACCTCGCCGCAATATGCCGTCATCGCGTCCAACGATGTGAGCGCGGCGATGATGGAGGGGCCGGCGGGCACCGCGCTGATCGAGGAATCCATTCAGGAGGCCATCGCCTTCCGCCAGATGATGGCACGCATGCAGGCGCAATTCACAGCGAAAGACGACTGGTTTTTCGGCGTATGGCAGCCTGACAGCATCGATGGCGGGAAGCGGCTGTTTCACGCCGCGCCGCCTGACCGTCTGGCCGCCGACCCGGCATGCTGGGTGCTGGCGCCGCATGCGGAGTGGCATGGTTTCGGCGATGTCGGCGAGGGCTATTGCATGCTCGACCCGATCAAGGTCTCCATCGTCATGCCACGAATGCCCGATGGCTTGCTCATCCCTGCGCCGCTGGTTACCGCCTATCTCGATGCCCAGGGCATCATTCCAGAAAAAACCACGGATTTCACGATATTGTTTCTATTTTCGCTTGGCATTACCAAGGGAAAATGGGGCACGCTGGTGAATGCGCTGCTCGATTTCAAGCGCGATTTCGATGCCGATGCGCCGCTTGCCCGGGTGATCCCGGCGCTGGTGGCGGCGTATCCCGCGCGCTACGGGGCGCTGGGCTTGCGCGAACTGGCAGGGGATATTCATACCCAGACCCTGGCGCTCGGGCTCGCGGCGCGGCTGGAGCAGGGGTTCTCCGTGGCGCCGGTGCCGGTGCGTACCCCGGCGGAGGCGTATCGGGAGCTGGTGGCCGGCTATGTTGAACGGCTGGGGCTGGAAGCGCTGGCGGGGCGTGTGACCGCGACCGGGATCGTGCCCTATCCGCCGGGCATCCCGCTCGCCATGCCGGGCGAGGATTTTGGCCCGGCGGACGGGCCGGTGCTGGGATATTTACGCGCGCTGGAGGCATTCGATGCGCTCTTTCCCGGCTTCACACATGATATTCATGGCATCGAGGTGGTAAACGGGCGCTACAATGCGCTATGCCTCGCCGTGCCGGTCTGATAGCCGCTGATAATCTCCGGCTTCATCGCGATCGTATAACCAGGTGCCGCCGGCAGCAGCACCGCCAGGCTGACTTAGTCCGACACGGCCGAAAGTGGCAGCTAAACATACTCCAGTGGTTTTTGTTCCGCATCCACCGCGAACCAGGCCGCCACCAGAGCTGCACCCGGCAGCGGCGCGCTGGCAAATCGTCCGGAAATAATTTTTAATGTATCAGCGGTTGCATTTTGTTTGACGGACAATCATTCGTTGACTAACTATATGTTTAACGTTTTGTAACTTACGCCGATAAATTCTGGTATTTTTCTCTGGGCGAGGCCGGCAGGGGTGCGTTTATGTCTGACCCATTCGTGACTCTCTCGACGGGAAATTTCCTCGATGAACTCGGCATAAACACCCATATTCCGTACACGGATGGCGAATACGGCTCTATTTCCCTCGTCCTGTCGGATCTGAATTATCTCGGCATCAATGAAATCAGGGACGGTATTTCCAATGGCGCCTCCGGCAGCGCGCCGCTGTCACATTACATCACGCTCGCCCAGGCGGGGGAGAAATTCACCTTCCTGATCGGCAACGGGGTCACGTCCAATGCCGATATCGAATCCGTGCTGGGGGAAATCATCCAGGTGGAACAGGCGGTGCCGGGCAGCGTGATCGCCATTGAGGGCCCGAATGAAATTAACAATCAGCCCGTAACATTTAATGGCATTGGCGGGCTCCAGGGGGCGCTCAGCCTGCAATCGGCGCTCTATGCCGATGTGAAGGCCAATGCCGCGCTCCACGGCGTCGCGGTGGATTATTTCACCGGGTATAATGCCGGAACGGTGGCTGTCGGGCCCAGTTTTTCCACCCTATCGGGCCTTGCCGATTATGACACGCAGCACCCCTACCCCAATAATAACGAGGCGCCTGCCTACTGGGTCAACCGCAGCATCGCCCTCAGCAATACCACGTCCACCAGCACCCCGGCCGTGTATACGGAAACCGGCTATTCCACGAATAATGTGAGCCCCTATGTGCAGGAAGTCTATACGCTGGACCTGCTGATGGATACGGCCCAGCAGGGCATCGCCCATACCTACCTCTATGATCTGCTGGATGCCTATGCCCCCGGTTCGCCGCAGGGCAATGACGGCTACGGGCTGTTTTCCTCAACCGGCGCGGCCAAGCCGGTGGCGGTTGGCATCCACAACCTCACCACCATTCTGCGCGAAACCGTGGCCGGCGGTGCGGCGCAGCCGGCTGGAGGAGTTGGCTATACCGTGCAGGGCCTGCCCGCGACCGGCAATTCGATGGAGCTGATCAAGCCCGATGGCGCGGATGTCATCGTGCTCTGGGCCGAGCCGCAGCTCTGGAACAACACGACGAACCAGCAGATGGCCGCGCCGGCGACGCAGGTGACCCTCTCGCTGGATGCGTATTACGGCACGCTGTCAGTCTTCGATCCGCTCTCCGGGACGCTCGCGGTAAACGCCTTCACCGATGCCCAGACGGTGACGCTGGCGCTGACGGATCATCCGATCCTGCTCGAAGTTTCCGGCGGGGACCCGCCGCCCGGCCAGTACGCGCTATGTTTCGCCGCCGGCACCGCCATCCGCACGCCGGAGGGGGAGTGTCCGGTGGAGGCGCTCATGCCCGGCGCGCTGATCATGACGCCGGCCGGACCATGCCCCATCGAATGGGTCGGCCGGCGCTCCTATGAGGGCGAGCAGATCGCGGGCAACCCGCTGATACTGCCGGTCTGCATCCGCCGCGGTGCCCTGGCCGATAACATACCCTGCCGCGACCTTTGGATTTCGCCCGGCCACGGCATATGGATCGACCATGTGCTCATCCCCGCCTGGCGCCTGACCAACGGGGTCAGCATCATTCAGGCCGAAGAAGTGGCGCGGGTGGATTACATCCATCTCGAACTGCCGCGCCACGCCTTGCTTTTCGCGGAGGACTGCCTGGCCGAGAGCTATTTCGATAACGGCAGCCGGCATATTTTTGACAATGCCGCGCGCTACCGGCCGCGTGGCGGCGCGTCCGGCCCGGCACTGCCCCGGCTGGAGGATGGGTTTCATCTGCAGCACATCCAGCGCCGGCTGGAGGTCCGGGCAGGCAAAATTGCCGCACCGCAAGGCCTGGGGCTGCGTGGATATGTCGATATTCCCGGGCCGGACATCGTCGCCGGATGGGCGCGAAATGAGAACGAACCTGACGTGCCGGTCTGTGTCGACGTGCTGCTTGATGGCGCCTACCTCGCCACTGTGCTCGCCAACCGCTACCGGGCCGATTTGCGGGCGGCCGGGCTGGGGCGCGGCACGCATGGCTTCGAGCTGCGCCTGCCCCGGCCTGGCCTGGTGGAAGTGCGCCGCGCCACCGACCAGGCCACGCTGCCCTTCGCCGCTGCGGCGCTGGGTGCCGCCGCCTGAGAGGGAAACAGGACACGGCGCCGGGTTGCCGTTAACCCAACAATAATTTAATTTGGCGACAAGCATATTCTGTAAGGGTGGATGGTCATTTTCGCGCATTGGGAGTTGATATTGCTGGTGCTGGGCGGGTGGTGTTTACTCTCCATCATGCTGATTCCACTGGCTGGATTTGTCGCCCGCCGCATCCGGTAGGCGCAACGCTGAATATTATTTAAATATTTCAAAAGGCTCGCGGCAGACGCCCACCCGTAACCTGGGTTCGCACTGCTAGGAGCCGCACCATTTCCAGTCCCTCATCCCGGCAGATACTCTGCTTCATGCGCATGCCGCCGGACCGGAACGGCCATGGCGGCTCGCAACGCGCCTGGCATCTGGTGGAGGCGTTGCGCCAGCATGGTGATGTGCATTTCGTGCTGCTGTACCGCAACCAGGACCATGACTGCGTCGCCACCGCGCTGACGCCGCTGGCCCCGCTCGTCAAATCCATCACGCGCATTGAAATTCCCGGCTGGCGTGGCCTGCATGGGCGGCAATTGGGCGTTTTCCATCCTGGAATCGGCGAATTCCTGAAAATGCGCAGCCCCGAGGCGCCGCGCTTCACGGCGCCGGCGCTGCGCGCCATAGCCGCACAGTTGCCGGTGCTGCGGCCCGATCTGATCTTCGCCGGCCGGCTTTGCGCGGCGGTGATCGCGCAGGACCTGATCGACCATGAATTGCTGGCGGCGGCCGAGCGGGTGGTGGATTTCGATGATCTCATGTCGAAATTCCGCAGCCTGCAAATCCGTAATGCCGGCGCCTCGCTGGGCCGCCAGGGCCGCATGGTGGCGCGGCTGGACAGCTTCCTCATCGCCCGGGCGGAGCGGCGCATCGCGCGCGGCTGGCGCGGGGTAAGCCTGTGCACGGATGAAGATGTCGCCGCCCTGCGCGATGCCGCTCCCGGCGCCCATGCGGTCAAGCTGCCCAATATCGTCAATCGCGACCTGCTGCCGGAACGCGCGCCTGATGGCCGGTTCCGCCTGCTGTTCATCGGCAATCTGTCGTTTTCCGCCAATACCGCCGGGCTCACACGGTTTCTGCAGACCGTCTGGCCGTGGCTGGTATCGCGGATTCCCGGGCTGACGCTGGATGTCGTCGGCATCAACCCGCCCAGCGCGCTCGCCGCTGAGCTCGCTGGGCTGGAAATACCCCTGCACGCCAACGTGCCGAGCGTGCGGCCCTATTATGAGACCTGCGATGTCGTGATCGCGCCGATTCTGTTCGGCAGCGGCACGCGCATCAAAATCCTCGAGGCCATGGCCTATGGGCGGCCGGTGGTCTCCACGGCGGTGGGGGCGGATGGGCTCGGCCTACGGGATGGCGAAGAGATTCTGCTCACCCCGGACATGGAGGGCTTCGGCGCCGCGCTGCTCCGTCTGGCAAATGAACCAACCTTGCGCCAGGCCATGGCCGCGCGCGCGCGCGCCTTCCAGCAGCGCCATTACGGCCCGCATGTCATCACCGAGGGCATGCACACGCTGCTCGGCGGCGCCCCTGCCCCGCGAAACGGCCAAATTCTCGCCTACGGGACCTGAGCGCATGGAATTCACGGAATCCCCGGCCGAGCAACTTAATGCCGAAGACCTCGCAGCCGAACAGATGCGGTTACGCCGCACCTCGGTGCGCGGCGTGGCCATTACCATGTCGACGCAATTGCTGCGGTTTTTTCTGCGCTTCGGCTACCAGGTGCTCATCGCCCGGCTGCTGCTGCCGAAGGATTTCGGCCTGGTTGCCATGGCGGGTCCCGCCATCAGTTTCATCCAGCTTTTCACCGATCTCGGCCTTTCCCAGGCGACGATCCAGCATAAGGAAATCAGCCAGCAACAGCTCAGTTTCCTGTTCTGGGTCAGCCTCTGCGCCGGGGCGATCTTCGCCGTCATCACCACGCTGTTCGCCCCTCTGGTGGCGGATTTCTACCACGAGCCGCGGCTCACCACCGTTATGGTGGCGCTGGGCGGTATGCTGTTTCTCACCGGCTGCTACAGCCAGCACATGGCGCTGCTGTACCGGCGGATGAATTACCGCGTGCTTGGCATTATCGACATCACCAATTTCTGCGCCGGTGCGTTGGCCGGGCTGGGCGCGGCCTGGCTGGGAGCGGGCTACTGGTCGATCGTCATCAACCAGGCGGTTTCCACCCTGGTTGCGCTCGTCATGGCCTGGGCCGCCACCGGCTGGGTGCCCGGCAAGCCTGGCCCCTATGCCGAGATGCGCCCGTTGCTGCATTTCGGCGGCAACATCACCGGCTTCAACATCGTCAACTTCTTCTCACGTAATAGCGACAACATTCTCATCGGGCGGTTTTGCGGCCCGTATCCGCTCGGCCTGTACGACCGCGCCTTCAAGCTGATGCTGCTCCCCTTCGGACAGATTTCCGCGCCCTTCTCGGCAGTCGCGGTGCCGATGCTGGCGAAGTCGCGCGAGCAGCCGGAATTCTACCGCAATGCCTTCCGCCGCATGCTGGAGGCGGTGCTGCTGCTGCTTTACCCCGGCATCGCCTTCATGATTGTCTGCAGCCATGACCTTGTTATCCTGGCGCTTGGCGCGCGCTGGGTCGATGTCGCGCCGATTTTCGCGCTGCTCGGCTTCGATGCGCTGGTCTCCCCGATCGGCAACAGCATGGGCTGGCTGTTCGTCAGCCAGGGCCGCACGCGTGAGATGCGCGACTGGGGCATCCTCGCCTCGCTTATTTTCGTTGCGGATTTCATCATTGGCCTGCATTGGGGACCACGCGGCGTGGCCGCCGCCTATGCCATTTCCGGCTTTATTGAAATTTCCTTCCTGTGGAAAATCGCCACCCGCAGCGGCCCGCTGCGGGAACGCGATTTTCTCAGGATTTTGCTGCCCTATGTCGTGGCGCTGCCGGCCAGTTTCGGCTTCCTGCTCGGCGTGCATCCGCACATGCCGGACACATTCTGGGCGATCGGAGCGCAGGCCATCGGTTCCTATATCGTTTTCGCGGGCGGGTTATGCCTGACACCTGGCGGCCGGCGCCTGCTGGCCGATGGATTGCGCCGCCTCCGCGCATTGAGCGCGACATTTCGCCGCCCCTCGATAGTGGCCGGAGAATAACCCATGGCACTGCGCCTCCTGCATGCCGCACTCGGCGCCATGGTACTGGCAACCGGCCTGGCCCGGGGCGCGCCGCTGGATATGAGCCAGTATCATCTCAGTTTTCAGGATGATTTTACCCATCCTGACATCACCGCGCATGGCGGGCCCGGCGGCAGATGGATCGCCCATACCCCATGGAACGGCGATTTCGGCAATGATGTGTTCGATGATCCAGGATCTGGCTCAGCTTTTTCATATTCGCCGCAAGGGCTCACAATTACCGCGCGCAAGGATGCCCCGGGAAAATGGCATGCCGGGCTGATCAGCTCGGTCGATAAGGATGGCTCCGGCGCCCGGGGCTTCGCGCAGCAATACGGCTATTTCGAGATGACGGCGAAGCTCCCTCCCGGTGCGGGGGTCTGGCCGGCTTTCTGGCTTGAGGGGGTCCATAAGAAAAAGGGCACATCCGAAATCGATATCATGGAATATTACGGCCACGCCCCGAATAAATATCATATCACCGAGCATTACTGGGTAAACGGCCACGACACGCTGGGCGCCTGGCATGTCGTCACCGTGCCGGGTAATGTGCTGGCCACGCAATATAACAAATTCGGCGTTTCCATCACGCGAAAATATATGACGTTTTATTTCAACAGGATTGAAGTCTGGCGAACCCCGACACCGCCTGAATATAATCAACCAATGTACCTCCTCGCGGACCTCGCGATAGGTGGCGGCTGGCCCTACAATAAACTCGTCTCTCCGGTTGCGATGACGATCCATTCCATATCCGCATATAATACCCTACATTAAGCTTCTCTACGAGATATTAATCACAATCTCTCCACCAAATAGTCTAGTGTACGAACAGTATGGGCAAGGGGAGAAGTTACCATGCCGACGATGAAGGCCTCGGAGTTAAAGCTTGATGACGATACCGCGCCGCATCGTGCGCCGCCCGTGCCATATCGCGTTGCTATCGTGCATGACTGGCTGGTGACATATGCCGGGTCGGAGCGCGTGGTGGCGGCATTGCTGTCACTGTTTCCCGAATCGGATTTATTTTCGATCGTCGATTTTCTGTCCGATAAGGAGCGCGAGCGGCTGCACGGCAAGAAGGCACAAACTTCATTCGTCCAGAAACTGCCCTTTGCGCGACGGCGCTACCGTTCGTACTTTCCCATCATGCCGGTCGCCATCGAGCAATTCGATCTTTCAGGCTACGATCTCATAATATCCAGCAGCCATGCGGTCGCCAAAGGGGTCATCACCGGCCCCGGGCAATTGCATATCTGCTACTGCCACACGCCCGTACGCTATGCGTGGGACCTGCAGCACCGCTACCTGAAGGAAACCGGGCTCGATCGCGGGTTGAAAAGTGTAATGGCCAGGCTGATGCTGCATTATATCCGCATGTGGGACGTGCGGACGACAAATGGCGTCGATCATTTTGTTACAAATTCTGACTATGTCGGCCGCCGCGTCCGCCGCATTTATGGCCGCGAATCCACTACCGTATACCCTCCCGTGGATACCAGATACTTTACCCCGAGCGGAAAGCGCGAATCATATTACCTTACCGCCTCCCGGATGGTGCCCTATAAGCGCATGGATCTGATCGTCGAAGCCTTCCGCTATCTGCCGGACCGCAAACTCATCGTCATTGGCGATGGCCCCGAACGCGCCAAGATCGAAAAACTCGGGGGTCCGAATGTGGAATTTCTTGGCTATCAGCCTGATGATGTGATGAAGCAGCATCTGCAGCGCGCACAGGCCTTCATCTTCGCGGCCGAGGAGGATTTCGGCATCCTGCCGCTGGAAGCCCAGGCCTGTGGCACGCCCGTGATCGCCTACGGCAAGGGTGGCGCGCTGGAAACGGTAGTGGATATCGATAACGCTACAGGCGCCGATGCCACGGGCGTGTTGTTCTACCGTCAGGTGCCGGAGGCGATTTCCAGCGCCATAATGCGTTTCGAGGCCGCAGATATCGCACCCGGTGCATGCCGGGCCTGGGCCGAGAATTTCAGCCTGGCACATTTCCAGACCACGATGAGCGAGCTCATTGCCTCCGCGATCAGCGATAATCGGCAGATCGGCTCAGCTCGCACTGTTATGGGCTGATTGTGTTTGCGGAGAACCCACCTTTCCCGTCTGCGCCCTCTCATACCATTTGCGCTTCAACCCCACCGCCGCCAGCCGGCGTACGGTGAATTGCTGAAGCCGGCGCATGAACTCCTGACGCAACAAGCGATTGCGCGCATGTACCGGCACCGCGCGCAAACGCCCGTGCAACGCACTGGCGGGGTTTACGAATGACCATAAGGATGGCTCATGATGCACCACGCTACGAGCGTAACGCATCCCGGCGAGCACCGGATGAATAAACGCGCCGCTTTGCATTTTCGCCAGCTCGGCTTCATCGCAAGGCGGCCACCAATCATAATTCGACACATCGCCATACGCGCCGAGGCTGACCAGTTTCATCCCGCCATTACGCAGCTCATTGGGAATGAAAGCCTCGTTATTCGGCCAGAATTCCAACTGCCCCCCTGCGAACAACCGGCCCATTTCCTGCCGGCGCCGCAGCAACAGCGCCATGGCGCGGTGCGAGAATACCGCCATGCAGGAGAGATACACCAGCATCTCATCGCCATAGCTCGCGCGGTGCATTTCGTACCACGGCCAATCCCGGCAGGATTTCCGGATGGGAAAGCCCAGATAATCCACCCCGCCTCGCGCCAGCCCATCGACAAGTAACTCGATATCCAGCGTCACGCAGGCATCATATTCAATGCACACATAATAATCGAACGGCTCCAGCCTTTGGAATGCAACGTAATTCGGGTAATCCGTGTTGTACCAGATGATCGAACCATGCGTGGTCACCAATGGCAGTTGCAATGCCACCAGGTCATCCATCCCGATCCGGATCTCGCGCGGCGCTGCGGTTTCCGGCACAACCACCATCGTCTCGTCGATGACCGCGATCACGGCACCCGCGCCGCTATGCTCCCGCAGCCGCTGAAGCTGCCGCGCGGTGAACTCGTCCCAGAAATGCGTCTTGAACAGGATGGCAAATTTCGTCATCTCATCACGACCTTTTCAGAGTAATTTCGGCGCATCATCCCTATATAATCACTCTTGCGCGAAGTCACCGATCAATTCACATGAAACTTCGAACTATCTGGAGCCCGGCATGCGCTTTTCCCTGATCGTCGCGACCAAAGGCAGAACCAGCGAGCTTGGCGCCTTTTTGGAATCACTGCGGCACCAGAATACGTTGGATTTTGAAGTGATCATCGTCGACCAGAACCAGGATGACCGGCTGTGCTCCATCATTACTACCTATATGGCTGATTTTCCCGTGCACTGGCTGCGCTCCGCCATCGCCAACAGCTCTCATGCGCGCAACCTCGGCATTTCCGCGGCGCAAGGTGAGATCATCACATTTCCTGATGATGACTGCATCTATCCCGATGCACTGCTTCCAAGAATCCACGAGCATTTCAAAGCCAACCCCATGCATGGCCTGCTCACAGCCCCGGCGCGCGCACCAAACGGAATGCTGGGATCGGGGCGTTGGACGACACATTCCTGCACTCCTGATTACCGCAACATATGGACCTGTGTCATAGAATTCGCCATGTTCCTGAACCGCGCTGCATTGCCAATCGTGCCACGCTTCGACGAGGAACTCGGTATCGGCGCGCGCTT
>JAKBAV010000005.1:0-70802 GCA_021826225.1 Pseudomonadota bacterium
AGCTCCGCCAGGCTGGGCGTGCCGAGCGAGAGCACGGTGCAGCCGGGGGCGAAGCGGGCGATGAGATCGTTGAGATAGGGCCGCCGCACGGTTGCCGCGGTGGCGAGCACGCCGATGGTTTTGCTCACGCTGGCGGCGGCGGCGGGTTTGATGGGTGGCACGCAGCCGATGATGGGCAGCGAAAACGCCGCGCGCAGGGCCGGCAGGGCAATGGTGCTGGCGGTGTTGCACGCCACCACGAGAGCCTGCGGGCGGAATTGTGCGATGGCGCGGCCAAGCAGGTGCACGATATGCGGTAGCAGCACCGCGTCGGGCTTTTCGCCATAGGGGAAGAACCCGTTATCAGCGAGGTAGATCAGCGGGCGCTCCGGCGCCTGGTCGCGCAACTGTGCCACCACGCCGAGCCCGCCAATGCCGGAATCGAACACCAGGAACGCCATGACGGCCCTAAAAATCCCCGCTATCGGCGAATTCAACATGGCGATGCACATGTATGGATTGCAACACGCCGAAGCCCAGCATCACGGCCGTGAGCGCCGAGCCGCCATAGGAGATCAGCGGCAGCGGCACGCCGCCCACGGGGATGAGCCCCATCACCATCGAGAGATTGACGAAACAATACAGGAAGAAATTCGTGCCGATGCCGAGCGCCACCAGCCGGCCATAGACATGGTCGCAGGTCATGGCGGTGTGGAAGGCCAGGGTGACGATGGCGAACAGCAGCGCCAGCACCGCCATGGAGCCGAGATAGCCGAATTCCTCGGCGATGATGGTGAAGACGAAATCCGTCTGCTTCTCGGGCAGGAAGTTGAGCTGGTCCTGCGTGCCGTGCAGGTAGCCCTGGCCGAAAAACCCACCGGAGCCGAGCGCGATTTTCGACTGGATGATATTATAGCCGGCACCCAGAGGGTCGGAGCCGGGGTTGAGAAAGGTGATGATGCGCGCCCGCTGATAGGCGTGCAGATGATGGTACAGAACCGGCGCCAAGATGGCGATGATGATGGCGATGATGGCGAACCACCACCAGCGCACCCCGGCCGCCAGCATTACCGCGCAACCGACGGCGGCGGTGATGACCGCGGTGCCGAGATTGGGCTCCTTCAGGATCAGGCCGAAGGGCAGGGCGATGGCCAGCACCGCCGGCAGCACGAATAGCAGATGGCCGGTCTGCTCGGGTGTCGCGCGTTTGAAATAGCTCGCCAGCGCCATGGCGAGGAACAGCTTGATGAGCTCGCTCGGCTGGATCTCGATGCCGCCCAGGGTGATCCAGCGTTTCGCGCCCAGCCCGGTATGGCCGAATTTCATGACGACCAGCAGCAGCACGATGCCCATGGCGTAGGAGGGCCAGGAAAACCGGGCGATGACACGAATATCGACCATGGCGATGGCGAACATCACCACCAGCATGCCCGCGAAGCGGATGATCTGGCCCTCCGCGTAAGGCTGCGGACTGCCGCCGGCGGCGGAATACAGCGCCGCATAGCCCACCCCGGCCAGCAGCACGACGCACAGCACGAACAGCCAGTTGATGCGCAGGAATTTGGTGGCGAGGCCGAAGGAGCGGTCGCGGAAGGGGCGGCGCAGCGCGAGGGAGGATTCCAGGATCATGCGCCACTCACCGGCAGGGTCTGGGCGGATTGCAACGGCACGCCCAATGGTGAGTCGCGCCCGGCGGGGTCGTTCTGGATGGCATAGGTCATCATGGCCTTGGCAATCGGGGCGGCGGTCTGGGCGCCGAAATTACCATGTTCCACGACCACGGCAATGGCATAGCGCGGCTGCTCAATCGGCGCATAGGCAACGAACAGCGCATTGGGCCGCTGCTCCCAGACCATGGTCATGTCATTGAAATTTTTCTGTTTTTCAGCGGCGGTGTTGTTGTGCACCTGCGCCGTGCCGGTCTTGCCCGCCATCTGCACGCCGCCGAGATCGATCCTGGCGCCATAGCCGGTGCCGGCGGGGGTGTTGACGACCTCGAATAATCCCTGGCGGACGGCGGCGAGATGGGTGTCATCGATATCGAGCGCCGGCCAGACACCCGGGCTTGACCCGCCTTGCAGCACGCCGCCGATACGCCTGGTGATATGCGGCCCGACCGCATTGCCGGTCGCCACGCGCGCGATCATGGTGGCGAGGGCCAGAGGGGTGAGCTGGGTGTAGCCCTGGCCGATGCCCTGCACCACCGTGCTGCCCTCCGCCCAGTGGATGCCCCGGTGCCGCGCCCATTCCAGAGTCGGCACCAGCCCGGAGGCGACATTGGGCAGGTCGGCGCCGAGATCGACCCCGAGCCCGAGTTTGCTCGCCATTTCCGCCATGTGGTCGATGCCGACCATCAGCGCCACCTGGTAGAAGAACACGTCGCAGCTCACCTGCAGCGCGGTCGCCAGGGGGATCGAGCCGTGGGCGACATGGTTGTCGCACCAGAACACATGGTCGCCGAGGGTTAATGAGCCGGTGCAGGTAAGGATGGTATCAGGAGTCAGCTTGCCCGCCTTCATGGCGGCCAGCGCCACGGTCGGCTTGAAGGTGGAGCCGGGCGCGAACAGGCCGGATGTCGCCTTGTTCAGCAGCGGGTGGCGGGCATCGGCCATCCAGTCATTCCAGATGGCGCTTGGCACGCCTCTATCGAACAGGCCGGGATCGAAGCCCGGCGTGCTGGCGAGGGCGAGGATTTCGCCGGTGGTGGCATCGAGCATCACCACGGCGCCGGTATTATCCGCCAGGCTCTGCACCGCGAGCTGCTGCAATCCGGCATCGAGGCTGAGGGTCACCGTCTCGCCCGCTATGCCGGCATCATGCGCCACCTCACGCACCAGCTCACCATGCACATTGGTTTCGGTCTGCACGAAACCGGGCTGGCCGCGCAGCACCTGGTCCTGTTCATCCTCCGCCCCGGTGCGCCCCACGCGCATGCCGGGCAGTGCCAGCACGGTATCGGCGGCGGCTTCCGCCTGGTTCGGCCGCGCGACATAGCCGACGGCATGCGCCGCCTGCGGCCCGAGCGGATAGATGCGGCTGGCCCCCACCTCGACCACCACGCCGGGCAGGTTGGGGGTATTCACCTCGATGGCCGCCATATCCTGCCAGTCGAGAAAATCCTTCAGCAGCACGGGAATGTAACCCGGCCGGCTGGCGAGGTCCTGGGCGATGCGTGCCTTTTCCTCATCGGTCACATTCACCAGCGCGAAAAAATTCTGCAGCACCGCCTGCGGCTCGGGCGAGAGCGCCTGCATGAACAGCGCCCGCCAATGCTGCTGGTTACCCGCCAGTATCGCGCCGAACCGATCGGTGATCAGTCCGCGCTCGGGCGCCACCAGCCGCTCCGAAATCGAATTTTGCCGCGCCAGAAGTGCATATTTGCCGTGCTGGGTGACCTGCAGGTCGTACAGCCGCGCGCCGATGGCGGCGAACACCGCAGCCTCGCCGGCGCCGATGAGCAGCGCCCGGCGCGAGAAAGCGGAGCGGTCCTTGGCGACGCGGCGGCTCATGCCGACTCCACCGCTGCGGGGCCGCGATGGATGCGGACCAGCAGCATGGCCAGGGCCGGATAGGCGGCGGCCGAGATGATGATTTCCAGGCATGGCGGCCAGGCCGGGAGCAGCACCATCGCCAGCCCCGATTGCGCGGCCCAGCCCAGCAGTGCGGCCAGAGCGGCCAGAGCGCAAAACGCCGCCCAGGTTAAAAGGAAGCGCCGGGGCGCGAGGCGGCGGCGTGTGGCCAGAACCGCCGCCTGCAACAGAATGAGTAGCACCGCCCACAGCCCGGGCGGGGTGGTGCCCATGAGGTCGAGCAGCAGGCCGATCAGCCCGGTGACCGGCGCGGGCAGCGAGGCCGGGCGGAACAGCGACCAGAAATACACGCAGCCCATGGCATAGGCAGGGCGCAGCAGCGCCTGGCCGGGAATATGCAGCGGCAGGCCGAGCAGGAACAGGCCAAAGGCGAGCAGCGCGCCGGGCACCGCCCAGCGCGCGGCGGCATCAAGCTGGCGCCAGAAGCTCTGGCGCCGGCGGGAAGCGGGCAGGCGGGCCATGCTACCGTTTGCCGTGACGCGCGGCGGTGGCTGGTTTGATATGAGGAATAGGGGTCAGCATCGGCAGATTATCCGGGTAGCTGAATAGCCGAAGCAGGCGGAGCGAGTCGAGATCGGCCAGCGGCAGCACCACCGGATCGTTCTGGGCGTTGTAATGCACCACCCCCACCGGCAGGCCGGGCGGGAAGGCGCCGCCTTGCGACGAGGTGAGCACCATCGCGCCCTCGGCGGGCGGCTTGCCGGGCGACCAGTAGATGAGCGCGGGGTTGGGGCCGTTCGTGCCGGCCATCAGCGCTGGGCCGCCCTTGGCCCCAAGCGATACGGGGATGCGGCTGTTGAGATCGGTGATCAGCATTACGCGGGCGGCCCGCGCCCCGGCCTCCACCACGCGTCCGGCTACACCCCGGCCATCCATGGCAATGGCGCCCATCAGGCTTTGCGGGTTGCCATTGGCCGGCGGCACCAGCACCAGCACCGAGCGGTCGTACAGCCCGCCCGTATCGGCCACCACCTCACCGGTCGCGAAGCGTGGCATCGGCGCCGGCACGTAATGCAGCGAGGCTTGCAGCGCGTCATTCTGGGCCTGCAGCGCCATGGCGACTTCCTGCCATTGCAGCAGCTCGGCATTTTCCTCGCGCAGCTGCACGTTTTCCTCGTTCAGCGAAAACAGATGCCCGATCGCTCCCGTGCCGTGCTCGGCGGCCGCGATGGGGGCGGAGAACACCATGTAGGCGGGGGCGAGAACATCATCGAGCCCGGCGCGCATATGGTCGGCAAAATTCTGGTCGGCGCGGCCGATGAGAATGCAGCCGAGCGAGAGCATCAGCATCAGCATCGGGCTGAGCCGGGAAAGCGCTTGGCGGAACGGGACCGACAGCCTGATCACCGGGCATGGGCTCCAAAATTATAAGCAAAACTATAAGCAGGTGCTGGAGCCATACAGGCAAAGCCCCTTCAGGCCCAGACCGGTAGCCGTATTTCCGCTTTAAAAATTAAGTGCGAGTTATAAATTTTATGAAGGAGGCGACGAAAATCAGCCCGGCAGCGGCCGCGCGCCGAAAATGGCGGTGCCGATGCGCAGATGCGTCGCCCCCGCGGCGATGGCGATTGCGAAATCGCCCGACATGCCCATGGAGCGCACCGCCAGCCCATGGACATCCGCCATGGCGGCGAGGCTGCGGAAATACGGCGCGGGGTCACGCCCTTCCGGCGGGATGCACATCAGCCCGGTAAACCGGCCGCCGAAGCGCGCGCGCATGGCGCGGATGAACGGATCCGCCGCCGCCAGCGCCACGCCGGATTTCTGCGGCTCATCGCCGATATTCACCTGCACCAGCAATTCCGGCAGGCGGCCGGTTTTTTGCGCGGCGGCATCGATGGCATCGGCGAGCGCGGCACGGTCGAGACTATCGATCGAGTCCGCGAGGCGCACGGCCTGCGCCGCCTTGTTGGTCTGCAGGGACCCGATGATGTGCAGACTGGCGCCCTCGAGCGGGAATTTTTGTGCCGCTTCCTGCACCCGGTTCTCACCGAATACCCGCGCACCGGCCGCCAGCGCCGCGCGCACCGCCTCCACCGGGTGGGTCTTGCTCACCGCGATGAGCGTGATGCCGGCCGGGTCGCGCCCGGCGGCCAGGGCGGCGGTTTCGATGCGGTGCGAAATGGTTTTCAGACGTGCGGCGATCGCGCTAGGGTCGGCCATGGATGCAGGGTTACTGGCCTGGGGCCGCGCGGTAAAGCGCCGGGGGGGCAAAATACCGCCACTGTGGTACTTCACCGATGCGGCGCGGCTGGCCGATCCGCTGCCGGTTATCCGGCGTCTGCCGCGCGGCTTGTGCGGCGTGGTGTTCCGCCATGATACCGCGCCCGGCCGGCTGGCGCTCGGCCGCCGCATCGCCGCTCTTTGCCGGGAGAGGCGGCTCTACCTGGTGGTGGCGGGGGATGCGCGGCTTGCCGCCACCCTGCATGCCGGGCTGCACCTGCGCGGCGGCCGCCGGGGGGTACTGCGGCTGCCCTGTCTTGTCACCGCCTCGGTCCATAATGCGGTGGAGCTGGCGCGGGCCCGGCGGGCGGGGGCCATGTTGCTGTTCATCTCGCCGGTCAATGCCACGAAAAGCCATGCCGGGGCGCAGGTATTGGGCGCGGCCGGCTGGCGCCGCTTGGCACGGCTGGCGCCAAGAGGCCACCGCGCCGCGCTGGGCGGCATTGACGGGCGGAGCATCCGCGCGCTGGGCCAGGGCTGCGCGGCGGCGGGCGCGATAGAGGCGTTTTATTTCAATGTGTAACGCTTGCTAACCGCGTATTTGTCCCGTTTCGGTGGAACGGATGCTCACTTCTGCAACAGGCTGCGGCCGTTTATAAGCCTATCAAAAAAGTATTAATTTAGATCATAAAAACTGTCATAAAACTGAAACATAATGTTTTTACAGGGCTATTCGGATATAAATTTCATACTAATGTCATATACATGTTGCCCGTAAGCCACAGTGGCCGGGAAATGCGGGGCCATGGCCGCACGGAATATTGCCTCGGTTTAAGGATGCGGTTTTAAGGGCGCGAGCGTCCGGCCCCCTGGCCGTGACGGTTGGGCCAAACGGTCTTTTTGAGGCTCTCACGACACAATGCCGGGAAATCCGGCGATCTAGGAGATCATTTCATGCGCAAGCTTCTTCTGGCCACCGCGGCCTCGCTGAGCACGCTGCTCGCCGCCGCTCCGGCCATTGCCCAGCCGGCCAAGCCGGTCTCCCCCGGCACGGTGCTCGTTCACCTGAACGGCTATCTGCAGTTCATGATCGGCGCTGTCGGCGGCAATGGCATGTCCGGCGGCACCGGCGTCACCGCCTATAAAAACAACACGATCGGCACGATGGGCGATATCCGCCTGTATCCGGGCTTTGACGGCATGACCACCAGCGGCATCAGCTACGGTGCCCAGGTGGAGCTGCGCACGGCCCTTTCCAACGCCAATGGCGCGGGCGTCAATGGTAACGGCGCGTCCAGCAATGGCGTGAACAGCCTCTATGTCCGCCGCGCTTATGGCTATATCGGCACCGAGGATTATGGCTATGTCCGCTTCGGCCAGGGCGATGGCGCCTTCACGTTGCTGCAGCGCGGCGTGGTTGAAGCCTTTGGCGATGGCGCGCAGTGGGCCGCCGATGGTGGTCTGGTGAACCTGCTCCCCAGCGGCAAGCCGGGCGAGTTCATCTATGCCGATCAGGGCGCGCTCTACACCACCGACAAGATCGTCTATGTCTCCCCGTCCATCGAGGAGCCCGTGCTCGACGGCAAGATCAGCGCGGTCGTGAGCTACGAGCCGAACTCCAACGGCATCAAGGAAGGTGGCGCCACCATCTCCGGCAATGTCAGCCAGCTCAATGACAGCATTGCCGGTGGCAGCGCCAACCGCCGCCGCAACACTGTGGACGGCATGGTCGATTACTCGGTCAAGATCGCCGGCTTCGCCACCAAGATGTCGGGCGGCTATCTGCACAGCTCGCCGCTTGGCAATCTGACAGGTGCCCAGGCCTACTCGCCCATGGGCGTGTGGCAGTTCGGCGCGCAGACCACCTATACGGGCCTGGCGACGGATTCCGACACCCTCACCTTCGGCGCCAACGCCAAGGGTGGCTCGGTGGCCGATGGCTACGGCTTCAAGGTCAAGGGCGGGCGCGACGCGCTGGCCTATATCGTGGGTGCCGCCTATGCCAACGGGCCCTACGCGCTCGGGGCGACATTCTTTGACAGCCAGAGCGCCGCAGGCGTCGGCGCTGGCAAGACCCGGAGCGAATACGGCGTTGCCGTGGGCGGCAACTACGTGGTCGCCAAGCCGCTGAGCCTGTTCGTGCAGTATCTGTACGGCCATACCCATGTTGCGGCGACGAATACCCAGGCCCAGGCGGTTGCCGCCGGCGCCACCATCAAGTGGTAAGCTGCTAGTTCCAGCTGAACTTCAGGAAAGGGTGGCGGGCAACCGCCACCCTTTTTTGTGCCATTTCATGTCCGCCGCCCGCCTGCCCTTGGCGGATGCGGCGCGCGCGGCTAAACAGCGTGCAGTTTAGGGCTTGGAGAGTTAAGTTGCGGATTCTTGGAAACCTTGCCGTCCCCGTCACGCTGCTCGCGGCGCTGCTTGGCCTGAGCGGCTGCAGCGGGGTTAAAACCTCGAACGCCGATGTTAATAATCCGGAAAATGCCGGGCTGCCCGCCGCGCAGCAGGGCAGCGACTCCTCGGGCCTGTCCTGGCTGGTGGGCAAGGGCAATAGCGGCGGTGGCGCCCAGGCCACACAGGTGCAGGTGAATGCTTATCTGTGGCGTGCCAGTCTGGACACGCTCTCCTTCATGCCCCTGGTCTCGGCCGATCCGTTCGGCGGGGTCATTATCACCGACTGGTACAGCCCGCCCGCCACCCCGGGGGAGCGCTTCAAGGTCAACGCCTACATACTGAGTAATCAGCTCACCGCCAGCGCGATCCAGGTCAGCGTATTCCATCAGGTGCAGAACGGCACGCAATGGGTCGACTCGCCGGTTGATCCCTCGGTCGCCAACGGCCTGGAAGACCGTATTCTGGCCCGCGCCGCAGACCTCCAGGCCGCCGCCCGCAACACCCAGTAACCGCGCGGCGATCTCTGCCCGCCGGCGGCTGTACATAAATGGGTAACCGCGACCGCCTATAGGGCGGTCATGGCCCGACTATCATCCTCCGAATCCGCACAAGGTGCCTGGCTGCTGCCGGTGGCGCTTGCCTTGGGCGGGCTGTTCGCCGCCGCCTGGCTGCAGCTCCGCCCGCCCGCGCAAGGGCCGCTCGCACTCGTTTTCCCACCCTGGTGGAGCGGCACGCGGGCCATGCTGGCGGCGGCCCCGGCCGGCGCCATCCTGCGCTTCGGCGCCTGGCCGAGCATCGTCATCATCGCGCCGGCGCCTGGGGTGGCGGCCATGTCCCCGGCCGCCACCGGCGCCTGGCTCATTCTCGATCCGCGCCAGCTCGGCATCTGCGGTGGCGGTAACCCCTTGGAGCATTCGCATGATTTATGAGCTCGATCGCCTGCGCGCCACGGTGAGCCGCGGGCTTGTCGCCTGGATATGGCTGAACGCCGCGCTCGCGGGGCTTTGCGGCATGGCGGCCGGCAATGGCTGGGCCGGCCCGCTGCTCATCGGCGTGGTGATCGCCGCCGTCACCCATGCCGTCTGGTTTATGGCGCCCGCTGCCGCCGCTACCCGGCTCAGCATCGCGGTGGGCTTCATCGCCATCATCTCGGTCATTCTCGCTTCCTGCCGGGGCAGCCCGCTCCAGATCGACGTGCATATGTATTATTTCGCAGCCCTCGCCGTCCTCGCCGCCTATTGCGACCGTATGGTTATCCTCGCGGGCGCCGGGGTCATCGCGCTGCACCATCTCACGCTTAACTTTTTGGCACCGGCGCTGGTGTTCCCGGATGGCGGGAATTTCCCGCGGGTCGCGCTGCATGCGGTCATCGTGGTCGCCGAGGCGGGGGCGCTGTTCTGGCTCACGGGGCAGATTGTCCGGCTCTTCACCTTGTCGGGCGCCAATCTCGCCGCCGCCAAGGCGGCTTCGGACCGCGCTGCGCATGCGGCGCAGGAGGCGGCGGTGCAGCGCCAGGGCATTGAGGCCGAGCGCCGCCAGGCCGAGGAGGTGCGTGCCCTGGCGGCTTCCCGGCTGGAGCAGGTTGTCGCCACCCTGGCCGAGGCTCTGGCCGGGCTCGCGGCGGGACGCCTTAACCATAGGCTAGAGGCGCCGTTTCCGCCGGAATATGAAGTGCTGCGCCGGGATTTCAACGCCGCCACCGCGCAGTTGCGCGAGACCATCGAGGCGCTGCTAGGCAATGCCAACAGCGTGCATGGCGGCGCCGAGCAGATATCCCATGCCGCTGACGACCTGGCCGCCCGCACCGAACGCCAGGCCGCCGCTCTGGGCGAAACCGCCGGCCGGCTCGATGAGATTACCACCGCGCTGAACAAGACCGCCGTAAGCGCCGCGCATGCGCGTGCGGTGGTGGCGGCGGCACGCACCAGCACGGATGCCTCCGGCACGGTGGTGAACGAGGCGGTGGAGGCGATGAGCGGGATCGATCACTCTTCTCGCCAGATCAGCCAGATTATCGGGGTGATCAACGACATCGCCTTTCAGACCAATCTGCTGGCGCTCAATGCCGGGGTCGAGGCGGCGCGGGCCGGGGATGCCGGGCGTGGCTTCGCGGTCGTCGCCACCGAGGTGCGGGCACTGGCGCAACGCACCAGCGATGCCGCCCGGGAAATCCGCGCGCTGATCGGCGCCTCGGAGGTGCAGGTGCAGGCCGGGGTGGACCGCGTCGCCAAAACCGGCGAGGTGCTGCGGCATCTCGCCGGGCAGGTCAGCGAGATCGACCGTGCGATCATCGAGATCAGCGATACCGCGCAATCTCAGACCGCCTCACTGTCGCAGGTGAATGAGACGCTGGCGCGGATGGACCAGGCGACGCAGCAGAACGCCGCCATGGTCGAGCAGACCAGCGCGGCCTCGCGCAGCCTGCTCGCCGAAGCCCGGCAGATGGCGGCCAAAGCCGGGCGGTTCGCGGTAACACCCGAGGCCGCGCGGCAGCCGGCCATGGCGCAGTTGAAGGCGCTGGCCACACTGTGAGAGGCTTGCGGCGGCGGTTGCTGTTATCCGGCCTGCTATACGGGGTGGCTCGGGCGGCGCCTGGTTTGGCGGCACCGGGTTTGGCGGCGACCGGCATTGGCGGCCCGTTCGTGCTGGTGAATGGCGCGGGCCACAGCGTGACCGAGGCGGATTTCCGGGGCCGGTATCTGCTTGTCACCTTCGGCTACACCTCCTGCCCCGATACCTGCCCCGCGACCCTGTACAAACTCGCGGCCGTGCTGCGCCGGCTCGGCCTCCGGTCGGCCAGCTTGCGCGTGGTGTTCATCTCGGTCGACCCGGTCCGGGATTCCCCCGCGATGACAGCACATTACGCCGCCCTGTTTTCCCCTGACATTATTGGTCTCTCAGGCTCCGCCACGCAGTTGCAGCGCGTGGCGGCGGATTTTCATGTCTATGTCGGGCCGGAGAACCCTGATACCGGCGCCATCGCCCATGGCAGCCTGCTTTACTTAATGGACCCTGCCGGGCGCTTTGTCGCGGCGCTGCCTGCGGGGCTGGGTCCGCGCGCGCTCACCGAACGTCTGATGGAACTAATGACGAAAAGCTAATCATCCGGCATTGCAATCAGCGGTTTGCGAACTTGATACGCGGGGCGCTCTCTCCACATGTCCTTATGCCAAATGACTGAGCCAAAATGCTGCTGTTGCAGTCATGTTCAGTCCGTTTTGGACACTTGGAGGATTGCTATGAAAAAATATATCGCGGCGAGCGCTGGCGCTTTGTTTCTGCTAACGGGAGCGGCTTTCGCGCAGGTTACAACATCTAACACTACGTCATCTTCTATGACGACCGCACCAAGCGCCATGGCCCCCGCGCCGACGCCCGGCACGCTCAGCACGACCGAGAGTTCGAAGAGCAATGACGGCATGGGCAATACGACGAGCTCGAAGAAGACCACCTACGGCAATGCCAATGGTTCCGGCAGCGAAAGCACGTCGACCAGCACGAGCGTGCCGCCGGCACCGCTGATGCCGCCGACCACATCGAGCAGTCAGACCACCACAACGACAACCCCGTAGGATATGGCAATGACAAACATGAAATCCGGGCTCCGCCTGCTCGCCGGCGCGGCATGGCTCGGCACCGCCATGCTGCTCTCCGCTTGCAGCAGCGCCCCGCCCAGCTCGACCACCACCACGACGGAAAGCACGACGACACCCGCCGTGCCGCCGCCGATGGGCACCACCACGACGACGAACAGCACCACGAATACGCAAGCGATGCCGCAATAATCAGGCGCTAATAATTAGCCCGCGATGACCTCAGAGCAAACCGCGATGCGGTTTGCTCTGAGGTCTGAATCGCACGCTGATAGGCTGTTCAAGCCTCGCGCAGCAATGCCCCGAAGCCCCGCCTGTGATGCCGCGTCGCGCCGTAGCGCAAAATCGCCGCGCGGTGCGGTGCCGCCGCGTATCCGGCATTGCTCTCCCAGCCATATTCCGGATAGCGTAAGGCCAGCCTCGCCATCAGCCCGTCGCGCGCCTGCTTGGCCACGATCGAGGCGGCGGCGATGGAGAGGGAAAGCCCGTCGCCCCCGACCAGCATGGTGCAGGGCATCGCGCAGCCCGGGGCGCGGTTGCCATCCACCAGCACATGGTCCGGCACCACGGGCAGGCGGGCGATGGCGCGGCGCATCGCCAGCATCGAAGCGTGCAGAATATTGAGCCTGAGAATATCCGCGACCGAGGCGGCGCCGAGCGCGATATGCGCGCCGCTTGCGCGCAACGCCGCCAGGGCCGCCGCCCGGCGCGGGGCGGAAAGCTTTTTGGAATCGTCGATGAGCCCGGCCAGGCCGCGTGGCAGTTTTGCCGGCAGGATCACGGCCGCGGCAAAAACCGGCCCGGCCAGCGGTCCGCGCCCCACCTCATCCACCCCGGCGACAAAACCGGAAAAGCGTTTTTCATGCGTGAGGTCCGGCATCAGCGCTTACCAGCGAAAAACGCCTTGAGCAGCGCCGAGCACTCCGCCTCGCGCACGCCGCCGATAATTTCCGGCTTGTGGTGGGTGGTGGCGTGGGAAAACACCCGTGGCCCATGCTCCACAGCGCCGCTTTTGGGGTCGTAGGCGCCGAATACCAGCTTGCCGACCCGGAAGGCGGCAATGGCGCCGGCGCACAGCACGCAGGGCTCCAGCGTTACCGTGAGCGTGCAATCGGAGAAGTATTTGCCGCCGCGCACCGCATAGGTCTGGGCGAGAACCAGCATCTCGGCATGGGCCATCGGATTCTGCTCGGATTCCACGCAATTGCGGGCCGCGGCGAATATTACACCGTCATCATTGCTCAATACGGCGCCAACCGGCACCTCGCCGGCTTCGGCAGCCTGGCAGGCAAGTTCGATGGCGGTAATCATGGGAGCTTTCATAACGGATAGATTTGCATTAGCGGCGGCGCCGGGTCTAGGTGCTTACCATGAAAAAGCGCCCTCTCATCGGCCTGACGCTGGATGCCGAGCCGGCCGGTGGCTGGTCGAAATACCCCTGGTACGCCCTGCGCCAGAATTATGCCGAGGCGGTGAACGCTCAGGGCGGCCTCGCCGTGGCCCTGCCGCATGACGCCGCGCTGGCGGAGGATTATCTGCAACGGCTGGACGGCATCATCGTCACGGGTGGCGCCTTCGACGTGGACCCGGCGCTGTACGGCGAGGCGGAAAAACATGAAACCGTGGCGCTGAAGGCGGACCGCACCACCGCCGAAACCGCTTTCCTGCGCGGCGCCCTGGCCCGCGACATGCCGGTGCTCGGTATTTGCGGCGGGCAGCAACTCCTTGCGGTCGTGCTCGGCGGGACACTCTTCCAGCATATTCCCGATGCCATTCCCGGCGCCCTGGAACATGAGCAGAAAACCAGCCATTACGAGCCGGGCCATGACGTGCAGATTCTGCCCGGCACCAGGCTATACGACATCGTAGGACCAATAATGCGCGCCAACACCTCCCACCACCAGGCCGTACGCGACCCCGGGCGCAGCCTCGTCAACGCCCTGGCGCCGGATGGCGTGATCGAGGGTATCGAAGACCCGGCGCGGAAATTCTGCATCGGCGTGCAATGGCACCCGGAATATTTCGTCGATCCGGGCGATGCCGCCCTCTACGCCGCCTTCATCGCCGCCTGCCATGAGTGACACGCCCGCGGCAGCAGACGAACCGCGCGGCGAGCGTATCGCCAAATATTTGTCGCGCGCCGGCATCACCAGCCGGCGCGACGCCGAAGCCATGATCGCGGCCGGGCGCATCCGGCTGAATAACGCGCCCGTTAGCCATCCCGCCGTGTTCGTGAAGGACGGCGATATCGTGCTGGTGGACGGCAAGCCCGTGGGCGAGCCGGACCGCACCCGGCTGTGGCGCTTCCACAAACCCGAAGGCCTGGTCACCACGCATAAGGACCCTGAGGGCCGCCCGACCGTATTCGACAAGCTCCCGCCCGGTCTGCCGCGCGTGATGTCGATCGGCCGGCTCGACCTCACCTCCGAGGGCCTGCTGCTCCTCACCAATGACGGCGCCCTGGCCCGCCAGCTCGAACTGCCCGCAACCGGCTGGCTGCGCCGCTACCGCGTGCGCGTGCATGGCGGCGTCGCCCCCGACAAACTCAAGCGCCTGGCCGAGGGCCTCGCCGTCGACGGGATCAAATACGGCCCCATCGAAGCCCATATCGACAGCGTCCAGCGCTCCAATACCTGGATGTCCATGAGCCTGCGCGAAGGCAAGAACCGGGAAATCCGCCGCGTCATGGAAGCCCTGGCGCTGCCCGTCACCCGCCTCATCCGCGTCGCCTACGGCCCCTTCCAACTCGGCACCCTCCCCCGCGGCGCCGCCGAGGAGGTCAACGGCAAAGTCCTGCGCGAACAGGTGCCGGGATTGGGGAAGTGAGCCTGGGGTGGGGAAAAGGCCAAGGGCTCCGCCCCTGGACCCCGCTGGGGCCTGAGGCCCCAGACCCCCGACAATTCGGGTTGGAAAAGAGGGGGCATCCGCGCTTGTTGAACAAGCGTGCTGCTTGCGCCCCCTCTTTTCCAACCCGGGTGGGATCCAAGGGCCTTTCGGCCCTTGGCGGGTCCAGGGCGGAGCCCTGGCCTTTTCCCCACCCATGACCATTCCCCCGGGCCCGCGCCTGATAGCGGGGTTTTGGCGTGGGCGCCGGCTGGTGGCGCCGGTGGGGGTGGAGACGCGGCCGACCGGGCTTCGGACGCGGCAGGCGGTATTTGATATTCTGGCGCATGCGCCCTGGTGTGAGTTGCGTGGCGCGCGGGTGCTGGATGTTTTTGCCGGCACCGGGGCTTATGGGCTGGAGGCGTTGTCGCGCGGGGCGGCGGGGGCGGTGTTTTTTGAGGCAGCGCCGGCGGCTTTGGTGGCATTGCGGAAAAATATCGCGGCGTGTGGGGCGGCGGGGCGCGTTATCGCCGGGGATGTGCTGGCGGTGCCGCCGGGTGAGCCGCATGATCTGGTGTTTCTCGACCCGCCTTACGGGCAGAATTTAGTGCCGCAGGCTCTGGCGGCGTTGCGCGCGCGCGCGTGGGTTACGCGCGGGGCGATCATCGTCGCGGAGCTTGGGCCGGACGATGCGCTTGAAGTGCCGGAAGTTCTGGCCGAGCGCGCGCATGGCAAGGCGCGGGTGAAAATCTTCCGGGCGTAGAGTATCAGGCGGCGGTCAGGGTGGTTTCGGCGAGGCGCAGGAAATTTGAAAAAATCTGCGCGGCGGCCTGGTTGAGAGCGGGGTAGTGCGCCGCAACCTCGGCCTGTATTTCGGGCAGGCCGCCTGGTCCGCGTACACGTTCCAGGGCCGCGGCATATTCCGGCAATGCGCCCCATTCGGTGGCGGTGGTGTGGGTGAGCTCCATGTGGAACTGCAGCCCATAGGCGACATCGCCGAGGCGGAAGGCCTGGATGGCGCAGGCCTCCGAGCTGGCCAGCAGCACGGCGTTTTCGGGCAGGCGTTTCACCTCGGCGCCGTGCCATTGGAAGCAGGTGCATAATGCCGGCAGGCCGACGAAAATCGGGTCCGGCATCACCGGCACCCGGGCGATGCCGACCTCGGGTGTGCCATCCATGGGGCCGACATGCCCGCCGCAGGCCTGGGCGAGCAGCTGGTGGCCCAGGCACAGGCCGAGATAGGGGCGCCCGGCGGTCACCCAATCGCGGATCGCCGCCATTTCCTCGATCAGCCATGGGTGTTTATCATGCTCCCAGACATCCATCGGCCCGCCCATGACCAGCAGGATGTCGAATGCGTCCAGCGCCGGGATGCGCTCGCCCTCATCCAGCTCTATTGCGTGCATGCTGTGGCCCTCACGCGCCATAACCTCGCGGAAGCTGCCGGGATGTTCCGAAACCGCATGCTGCAACACCAGAATCCGCATTGTCGGGCCTTTCACATGGTTCCGCATCATTATTGCAGAGAAAGAAAAATTCGTGAAGCTGGGTTGCGATTGATTCAACTTGATTCCGCTTGATTGAACAGGGGTTAAGCTTTTTGGCGTTTCATGGCCACAGACTTTACCTTTACGGACCAAAGCCCATGCTCATGCATAACGATCTGCTGGCCGGTGTATCGCTTTTCGCCGCGCTGCTCCTGCTCGCCGGGGTCCTGGTGGCGATGCGCGCGGACCATCTGTTCATCCGCCGCCGGCTTGAGGCCGAGGCGGAGAATCGCCGGCTCTGGGCGCATGGTCTCGCGGATGCCAGTTTCGATGGCATGCTGATCCACCGCCAGGGCGTGATTCTGCTGATGAACCATGCGCTGGTGCGGATGCTGGCGGTGCGCGAACGGGAATGGCTGGGGCAGAATTTCTGCACCCTGGCGCGGGAAGATGATGTGGCGGGCTTGCGCGCCGAGCTTGAGGCGCCGGGGCTGGAGCCGGTGCGTTTCCGCCTGCTGCGGGCCAATAAAGGTGAGATCACGGTCGAGATGAGCAGCCAGGCGACCGCGTTCGAGGGCCAGCCCGCCACCGTTACCGCGCTGCGCGATATCACCCGGCGGCTCGCGGATGAAGCGACGATCGATCACCTGACCAATCATGACGCGCTGACCGGCCTCGCCAATCGCCGCCAGTTCGAGCGCATCATTGAGAGCACGCTGGTGGCGACTGATCCGAACCGCCCGGTCTCGCTCATGATCACCGATATCCAGGGTTTCAAGGCGGTGAACCAGCAATTTGGCCGTAAAGCCGGGGATGCGCTGTTGCAGCAGCTGACCCAGCGCATTACCGGGCTGCTGCCGCGCGAGGATGTGCTGGCGCGGCTCTCGGGCGATAAATTCGCCGTGCTGCTGCGCGCCGAGGGCCCGCCGAGCCGCGGCCTGAGCCTGGGCGGCCAGATGCTCGCGAGCTGCACCGAGCCGTTCATCATCGATGGCCGGCTGATTACCGTCCGGCTCAGCGCGGGGCTGGCGATGTTCCCGGAGCATGCCGCCGATGCGGAGGCCCTGCTGCGCGCGGCGGAGCTGGCGCTGGCGCGGGCGCAGACCGAGAGCAGCGGCATCTACCTGTTCCGGCATGAGGATGCCGCCCCGGCCCGCCCGGCCGTGGCGACCCGCACGGCGGAGCCCGGGAACCTGCGCGATGACCTGCGGAGCGCCCTGGCCCGCGGCGATATCAGGCTGCTCTACCAGCCCGCCTTCACCCTGCCGGAATTCGGGCTGCACGGTTTCGAGGCCAGCGCGCGCTGGCAGCATCCGGTGCAGGGGCTGTTGCGGCCGGAGCAGTTCATGGGCATCGCCGAATCCGCCGGGCTGGCACAGGAGCTGGGCAGCCAGCTCATCGAGCGCGCCTGTGCCGAGGCCGTGGCATCCGGTACGCGGCACCTTGCCGTTAATCTGAGCCCGGCGGAGTTCCGCGATGTGAACCTGCCGGCGCGCCTCGCCGCCATTCTGCGTAAAACCGGGCTCGCCCCCGGGGCTTTGGAGGTCGAGGTGACGGAAGCGATGCTGGCCGAACATGCAGATTATGCCGCCGCCTTGTTGCAGGCGCTGCGTAATAGCGGCGTGCTGATCACGCTCGATGATTTCGGCGCCGGTGCCGCGCCGCTTGGCGCGCTGTGCCATCTGCCGCTGGCCCGGCTGAAAATCGGCCAGCGCTTCATCCACAAGCTCGGTCAGGACCGCAATGCCGAGGCCATGCTGAGTGCCACCCTATCGCTGGCCGCCAATCTGCACCTGCAGGTTACGGCGCTGGGCGTGGAGACAGAGGCGCAGCTCGAGCTGCTGCGCCGCCAGGGCTGCCACGCCGTGCAGGGGCCGTTGCTTGGCGAGCCCGCCTCCCGCTGCGTTTCCCGTCCGGTAAACGCTACTCTGGCGGCCATCTGACGCGGTTTGGCTGCGCTCCGGTCCTCACGTACTGGCGTACGTTCCGGTCCGGTGCTCGCCAAACCACGCCAGCTGACTCGCCAGAGCGCGTTTACCTCTTGGCTCATGGCAGGGGCGATGACTCGGGGAGACATGTTATGGATGGGCTATGCAGCCTGTGATTCGCCGATTGGCCGAGACTACCATTAACCGGATTGCCGCGGGTGAGGTGATCGAGAGGCCGGCGGCGGCGGTGAAGGAGCTGGTGGAAAACGCGCTGGATGCCGGGGCGCGGCGCATCGAGGTGCTGCTGGCGGGTGGCGGCATAGCGCGGATCGAGATCATCGATGATGGCTGCGGCATAACGCGGGATGATCTGGCACTGGCGCTGGAGCGCCACGCCACCTCCAAGCTGGCCGATGAAACGCTGATCAGCATCCCCACGCTCGGCTTTCGCGGCGAGGCGCTGCCTTCCATCGGCGCCGTCGCCCGGCTCACCCTTATCAGCCGCCCGGCGGGGCAGGATTGCGCGTACCGGGTGCATGTCGCGGGAGGGGCGGTGGGCGAGACCGTGCCGGCGCCGGGGATTGCGGGCACCAGGGCCATTGTCGAGGATCTGTTCTATGCCACCCCGGCCCGGCGCAAATTCCTGCGCACGCCGCGCGCCGAGGCCGAGGCGGCGGAGCGTGCCGTCTGGCGCCTGGCCCTGGCGGCGCCGCATGTCGCCTTCCGCCTGGTTTCGGATGAGCGGGTGATGTTCGACCTGCCGGCGCAGGACGAGCTGGCCCGCGTTGCGGCCTTGTTCGGGCGCGAGACGGCCACCGCCCTGCTGCCGCTTGAGGCCGAGCGCGAGGGGGTGACGCTGCGCGGGCTGGTCGGCCCGGCCAGCCTGTCGCGCGCCACGATGGGGCTGCAGAGCTTCGTGGTGAATGGCCGCCCGGTCATCGACCCGTTGCTGCGCCTGTCGCTGCGGCTGGCCTATCGGGATGTGGTGCCTGCCGGACGCCATGCGGTGGCGGCGTTGCGCCTGACGGTGCCGGATGAGGCGGTGGATGTGAACGTGCATCCGGCCAAGACGGAATTGCGCTTCGCCGATGCCAATGGCGTCCGCAGCCTCGTGATCGGCGCTATCGGCCGGGCTTTGGCGCGGCCGGTCTCGCTGGACAGCGCCCCGGTGGCGATGCCGGCGCAGAGCTTCCGCACGGCGCCGGGTGCGTCAGCTTACCCCGGTACGCGGGCGCGTGGCTTTGCCGAGGCGGAGCTGGCTCTGGCCGCGCAACCTTCCGCCCGCGCCTTCCCCCCGCCGCCGGCCGCAGCCGGGCCCGCACCGCATGACCACCCGCTCGGTGCGCCGCTCGGGCAGATTCTTGACACTTATATTCTGGCCGTGGCGCCCGACGGTGCGCTGGTGCTGGTTGACCAGCACGCCGCGCATGAGCGCCTGACCGAGGAGCGGCTGCGCGGCGAGTTTCTCGCCGGGCGCATCGCCGCGCAGCCGCTGCTGGTGCCGGTGGTGGTGGATTTTTCCCCCGGCGAGGCGGCGCGGCTGCTGAGCGAGGCGGCGACGCTGGCGCGGCTCGGGCTGGAGATCGAGGCTTTTGGTCCTGGCGCCATATTGGTGCGGAGCCTGCCGGCGGCACTGAAAAACCCGGATGCCGCGGGGCTGTTGCGCGACCTGGCGGAGGAATTCGCCGAATCGGAGGCGCCGTTGGCGCTCGAAGCAAGGCTGGATGCGGCGCTGGCCAGGCTTGCCTGCCATCGCTCCATCCGCGCCGGACGGCGTTTGCAGCGCGAGGAGATGGACGCGCTGCTGCGCGAGATGGAAGCCACGCCGCGCGCCGCCACCTGCAGCCATGGCCGCCCGACCTTCCTGCGCCTCACCCGCGCCGAGTTGGAGAAAATGTTCGGACGCCGGGGGTTTTAACCGCTGCGGGTTTGCGCGCCTCCCGCCGGGACCATACCGCCGTGACCGCCACGGTGATACGCAACAAAAAAGGCCGGACCTCGCGGTCCGGCCTCCATGGCAAATTATAGAAAATACGGCTTAGAACAGCAGGCCGCCCTCGAGGGTGCCGGTGATCACCAACTTCTTGGCGATACCGTTGCCATAGCCATAGCTGGTGCCCGCGCTCTTGTTGTCGAGCAGGTAGAGGGCACCCGCGTTGACGCGCGCGAACAGGTCCTTGTACTGCCAGGTCGGGGACAGCGCGAGACCAACAGCTTCGGATTCCGGCCCGATGAACCAGGAATAGTTGCCGATGCTCTTCTCATACTCAACCCAGCCGCCGACCGAATACGGGGTGTTGGGGATGGTGTAGGTCCCGAACACGGCAGCGCCGAGGTTGGAGGTGAAGTTGTTGACGCCGGCAAGATAGTCGCGCTTGGCGTACACATACTGGACTTCCGGAACGACGTTCAGGTTGCCGGTGGTGTAGCTGTAATAGGCGCCGAGCATGTTGCTGTTGACGAAAGCATTGCCGGTGCCGGTCTTGATGCCGCCATAGGCGAAGGTGTTCGCGCCGGTGCGGCCGAGATTGGCGGCGCCGAAGACGTTAAGAACGTTATTGGAGTCGATCGTGTAGCTCACGAGAGCCTGCGCGAAGTTCCACACGCCGCTATCGAAGCCATCGCCGAACTGGACGGTCGCGGTGACCGGCCCTTCGGTGAGGGCAGCCTGGACGCCAACGGCGTTGCTGTTCTCGACATAGAAGAGATCGGTGGTCAGCTGCGAGGGATCTACCCAGTCGACCAGGCCTTCATAGCCTTCGAGCGAGCCGAGCTGGCCGGCCGAGACGGTGACCGGTGAGTTCGGCGGGGCAATGGTGACGTAACCAAGGAAGAGCGCGCCGGTCGAGAAGTTGTTGATCGAGGTCCCGCTCAGATGGCCGCTATTATTGTAGTTGGGCGCGCCCAGGGTGATGTAGGAGCTGGAGCCGACCTCGATGTTGAACTGCAGGACACCGCTGGTCTTCTGCAAATCGATCAAGGCGCTGCCGATATTCGCGCTGACCGACTGCTGGTTGCCGCTGGTATTGGTCTGGCTATAGACATAGCCGTCAGCGCCGCCGCTGAGCGACAAGGAGCCAACCGGGCCGCCATCAATGGTGATCGCCGTGGGGCCGCTCAGCGCATGGGCCGAGTGCAGAGCCAGGAGAGAGGACGCGGCTACGAAGCCCAGTCCCAGAAGTTGCCGACGAATGCTAATCATTATGCCTCCTCATGGTGCAATAAATTGCACGTGATGCCTAAAACGTAACCTCGGCCGATGCTAGGCAGGCTTGATTGCCCCGCATCCGCGCCATCTGACGGTGACGAATTGGCAATCTATATGCCAACACCCAACACACACCAGCCGAAACAGGAGATTCTATCGCTTTGCAGCGTGGCTGTGGCCCAAATGACACAAAACTGACATCAAACCTGCCTATTAGGTTTAAAAAATTAGAATTTGTGGCTGATATCGCTCGTAATCCAAGCCGGGCACAGGCTTGCCGCGGTGGTCTTCCGGGGGTCAGCCCGGGCGGGATGCGTTAAGCGCGGCGGCCGCGGCATAGCCGAGCGCGCAGGCAGTGATGCATAAAGTGGCGGAGGCTGCCACATAAAGCGCCGCCCGCATCGGTTGCCCATTACGTGCCAGTTCGACCGTCTGCAGGCTGAAGGAGGAGAAGGTGGTGAAGCCGCCGCATAGCCCGACGGTGACGAACACCCGCGCCTCAAACGGCACGGGGAAGCGCGCCTGGGCACCGCTGAGCACGCCGAAAAAGCTGATGACGAAGGAGCCGAGCACATTGATCAGCAGCGTGCCCCAGGGGAAATCGGCGCCCAGCGCCAGTGTCATGGCGTTGCCCAAAGCGTAGCGCGCCACGCTGCCCAGCGCGCCGCCGAGCGCCACCCAGAGATAGGCGGCGGCATTGTCCATCAGCTCAGCTCGGCCAGCAGGCTGAGCTGGGTTTCGCGCGGCTCGCTATGGTCGGTCAGGGGGATGGGATATTCGCCGGTGAAGCAGGCATCGCAGAAGGCGGGTTCAGCGGCATCGCGCCCCGGCTTGCCGAGCGCGCGGTACAGCCCGTCAATCGAGATGAAGGCCAGAGAGTCGACGCCGATCAGCTTGGCCATTTCCGCAATCGAATTACGCGCCGCGAGAAGTTTGCCGCGCTCGGGCGTGTCGATGCCGTAGAAGCAGGAATGCGTGGTCGGCGGGCCGGCGATGCGCATATGCACCTCGGCGGCGCCGGCCTGGCGGACCATTTCGACGATTTTCTGGCTGGTCGTGCCGCGTACGATGGAATCATCCACCAGCACCACGCGCTTGCCCTCGATCATCGCGCGGTTGGCCGAATGCTTCAGCCGCACGCCGAGATGGCGGATCTGGTCGGTGGGCTCGATGAAGGTGCGGCCGACATAATGATTGCGGATGATGCCGAGCTCGAAGGCAATCCCGGCGGCTTCGGCATAGCCCATGGCGGCGGGCACGCCGGAATCGGGCACCGGGACGATGACATCGGCGGGCACCGGCGCTTCGCGGGCGAGCTGCGCGCCGATGAGCTTGCGCGCGGCATAAACCGAGGTGCCCTCCATCACGGAATCCGGACGGGCGAAATAAATATATTCGAACACGCAGAAACGCGGCTTCTGCGGCGTGAAGGGGTGGATGCTGCGCACGCCCTTATCGTCGATCAGCACGATCTCGCCGGGTTCGACATCGCGCACGAATTCGGCGCCGACAATGTCCAGCGCGCAGGTTTCGGAGGCCAGCACCCAGCCGGATTTGCCGTCGGCGCCGTGCAGGCGGCCGAGAATCAGCGGGCGCACGCCGAGCGGGTCGCGCACGCCGATGAGATGCTCGTTGGTCAGCGCCACCAGCGAATAGGCGCCGACGACCTGCTTTATGGCGTCGATCAGCCGGTCAACCACGGTGGAATAAAGGGAGATGGCGATGAGGTGGACGAACACCTCGGAATCCATGGTCGACTGGAACAGGCAGCCGCGCCGCACCAAAGCGCGGCGCAGCGTATGCGCGTTGGTCAGATTGCCGTTATGGCCGACCGCGAAGCCGCCGAACTCGAATTCCGCGAAAAGCGGCTGCACGTTGCGCAGTACGGTCTCGCCGGTGGTGGCATAGCGGTTATGGCCGATGGCGCGCGCGCCGGGCAGTCCCGCCATGATCTTCGCATCGCCATAATTATCGCCCACCAGCCCGAGGCCCTTATGGGAATGGAAGCGCACGCCGTCATGCGTGACGATGCCCGTGGCTTCCTGGCCGCGATGCTGGAGCGCATGCAGGCCGAGCGCGGTGATGGCGGCGGCATCCGTGACATTCCAGGCGCCAAAGACGCCACATTCCTCATGCGGCTTGTCGTCGTCGATCATGAATCCCACCTCCAACCTCGCGCGCCCGTCAACTACCCGTGTGACAACACGATGTCGAGGCGCCAATGCGCATGGTTGACTTGCTGCGGCCTGTTTCCTTGCCCCCGGCGCAAATGCATAAGGGCGCGATGGATATGAAACACCCCGCAGCACCGGCTGTCGCGGTCATCGGCGGCGGCCCGGCCGGGTTGATGGCGGCCGAGACCATGGCGGCGGGTGGCCTCGCGGTCACGCTGTTCGAGCGCATGCCCACGCTTGGGCGGAAATTTCTGATGGCCGGGCGCGGCGGGCTCAATATCACCCATGCCGAGGACGGGCGGAAATTCCTCGCCCGTTACGGCGCGGCGGCGGCGTGGATGGCGCCGCATCTGGCGGAATTCTCGCCCGAAATGCTGCGCGACTGGTGCGCCGGGCTGGGCCAGCCGACCTTCATCGGCAGCAGCGGCCGGGTATTCCCCACCGCCATGAAGGCGAGCCCGTTGCTGCGCGCCTGGATCAAGCGGCTGGAGGGGCTGGGTGTGCGCTTTGTCACCCGCGCCGATTGGACCGGATGGGATGGCCAGAGCCGGCTGCGTTTCGCCAATGGTGAGGTTTTCGCGGCGGCGGCCACGGTGCTGGCGCTGGGCGGCGCCTCCTGGCCGCGGCTCGGGGCGGATGGCGGCTGGACGGCGCTGTTGCCGGATGTCGCGATAACGCCACTGCGCCCGGCTAATTGCGGTTTCCGCGTGCCGTGGTCGGCGCATTTCGCCCAGCGTTTCGCGGGCCAGCCGCTCAAGCGTATCATCGCCAGCTGCGCCGGGCAGGACGTGCCAGGGGAGGTGATGATCACGGCGGAGGGGATCGAGGGCGGCGCGGTGTATGCGCTCTCAGCCGTGGCGCGGGAGCTGATCGCGCGTGATGGCGTGGCCGGGATCACCCTGGATCTGCGCCCGGATATGAGTGCCGAGGCTTTGGCCGGCCGCATCGCGGGCGGCGGGCGGGAGTCGGTCAGCAATGTGCTGCGTAAGCGCGCCGGGCTGGCGCCGGCCGCAATCGGGCTGGTGCAGGAGGCGCGCCATGGCGGCAATACGGCACCGCTCGCAGCGCTGATCAAAGCCCTGCCGTTGCGGCTTACCGCAGCGTTCGGTCTGGCCCGCGCGATTTCCACGGCGGGCGGCATCGCGCGCGCGGAGCTGGATGAAAACCTGATGCTGCGGCGCCATCCGGGCCTGTTCGCGGCGGGAGAAATGCTCGATTGGGAGGCGCCAACCGGCGGCTACCTGCTCCAGGCCTGCCTGGCTACTGGCCGGGCTGCGGGGCTGGGGGTGTCGGCATGGCGCGCAGGATAGACCCCGGCGGCAGGGCCAGGGCGCTGCCGGCCACCGGCTGGCGCATCAGCGCCGCGGCGGGCGGGGCCGGGGCGCCGGGCAGAGGGTCTACCTTCGGCTGATACGGCTTAGGCAGCAAGGTGACGAGGGTTTTGGCCCCGGCATAGGCCGCCGGCAGGAAGCGGGCATTGGCGATGGGCGCCGGCCATTGCGCGGCGGGCTCGGCGAAGCCAAGCCCGATATAGGCGATACAGATGAGGATCGCGCCGCGTAGCGCGCCGAAGACCAACCCCAATGAATGATCGAGCCCGGACAGCGCCGAATCACGCACCAGCCCGCCGATGAGCGCGCTGACCAGGCTGAGCAGGACGAGCACGACGAGGAATACCACGGCCATGGCGCCATAGAGCGCGAAATTCTTCATCGTGGCGGGCAGCACGGAAGCGATCTCCGGCTGCGCCAGCGGGAAAAAATGCAGCGCGGCAACGGCGGCCCCGACCCAGGCGCCAACCCCCAGAACCTCGCGCACGAAACCGCGCACGGCCGAGATGGCGGCCGAGAGGATCACGATGATCAGTACGGCGGCGTCGATCCAGGTCATTCCTGCTCCTCCTTGCGCCCCGGCTTCTGCCCCGTGGCGACCACGCCGACCAGATCGGTCAGATGCCCGAGCTCAACCAGCGCCAGGGTTTTAGGTACGGCGATTTTCGCCGCCCCGCCGGCCACGCGCTTGGGGCTGGCGGCGCGGCCGAAGCCCAGTTTCGCGGCCTCCTTCAGCCGCAATTCGGCCTGTGCCACCTGGCGCAATTCGCCGGACAGGCCGATTTCGCCGAAGAATACCATCTGCGGATCGGTCGGTACATCGGATGCGGCGGAGATCAGCGCCGCCGCGACGGCCAGATCGGCGGCCGGCTCGTTGACGCGCAAGCCGCCCGCGACGTTGAGATACACATCGTTCATGGCGAGTTTCAGCCCGCAGCGGGTTTCCAGCACAGCCAGCAGCATGGAGAGCCGGCCGGAATCCCAGCCGATGACCGAGCGGCGCGGCGAACCGCCGGGATTGGGCGCGAGCAGGCACTGGATTTCGACCAGCACCGGGCGCGAGCCTTCGAGCCCGGCGAACACGGCGCTGCCCGAGACATTGCCGCGCCGCTCGGCCAGGAACAGCGCCGAGGGGTTGAGCACTTCCGCCAGCCCCTGGCCGGTCATCTCGAACACGCCTATTTCATCAGTGGCGCCGAAGCGGTTTTTCACACCGCGCAGAATGCGGAACTGATGCCCGCGATCGCCTTCGAAGTGGAGGACCACATCGACCATGTGTTCCAGCACGCGGGGCCCGGCCAGGCTGCCTTCCTTGGTCACATGCCCGACCAGCAGCAGCGAGAACCCCTGGGCCTTGGCGGCGCGGATCAGCTCGAAGGCGGCGGCGCGCACCTGGGTCACCGAGCCGGGCGCGGAATCCACCGTATCGGTCCACATCGTCTGGATGGAGTCGATGACGACGAGGGCGGCATCGGGGAACTGGCCGAGGCTGGCGAGGATATCGCCCAGTTGCGTCGCGGCAGCGAGTTCCACGGGGGATTTGCTGAGGCCGAGCCGGGCGGCGCGCAGGCGGATCTGGTCCACGGATTCCTCGCCCGTGATATAAAGCACGCGCTTGCCGGCGCGCCCGAGCGCGGCGCTCGCCTGCAGCAGCAGGGTGGATTTGCCGATGCCCGGATCGCCGCCGACCATCACCACCGAGGCCGGGACCAGCCCGCCGCCGAGCACGCGGTCAAATTCGGCAATGGTGGTGGGCACGCGCGGCGGTGGCGGCGAGGTGCCCTCCAGCCCGACAAATTCTATTTTCGCCCCGGTGCGCCGGCCAACCGGCTTGATACCGCCCGGCATGGTCTGGGGGGCAAGCTGTTCCTCCAGCGTGTTCCATGCGCCACATGCCTCGCAGCGTCCGGCCCATTTGGGAAACACGCTGCCACAGGCGGCGCAGACATAGGTTTTCGCCGGTTTCGCCAAATCAGCTCGGCTGCCAGCCGTAATTTTTGGCGAGATAGGCCAGCATGCCGCTCTGCGCCGTGGGTTGAATGGCCAGATCGGCCAGGGCGCCGGCCAGTGCAGTGGCTGGTTGCAGGCTGATGGAACTGGCCGAGGCGGCGGCGGATAACGCCGGGCTGGTGGCGGCCTGGGCGCTGGCCTGGGTCCAGCGGGCCACGGCGCCCGGGTCAGTTAGCTTGGGCAAAACGAGCAGGAAATCGAGCTGCGCGGCGGCGGCGGCGGCACGATAAACGGCGTCCATGTCCGGGGAGATGGCGGGGCCGAGGCTTTGCGCCTCGGGCACGCCGGGGAAAAGCGGGTCCGGGCCCATATCGCCCTGCGGCCCGAGCGCGCCGATGCTGAAAAAGGGCACGGCGCCGGCGGCGCTGAGCGGGGCGGCATCCTCGGGCACGCCTTCGCCACACAGGAATACGGCATCGACCTCGCCGGCGATGAAGGCGCGCGTTTTCGCATCGGTATCACGCAGGCCGAAGACCGGGGCGGTGGCGATGCCCAGCCGGGCAAGGCCGAGCAGGCCGGCCAGGTCGGGGCTCTGCGGCTGGTTGGCGGCGATGCGTAGAGGCGGCCGGGCACGCAACGCCGCGATGGTGGGGGGCGTACCGCGCAGCATGAGGATGCCGGAATTGGTTCCGGCGAGCAAAGGCAGCCAGCGCGTGGGGTCGAAATGCACGCGCGAGTCGCCGGTGAGAAAGGCGATCAGCGCGGCGCCGGGCAGAATTGCGGCGGTCTTGCCGTCGGGTACCACCAGCGCGTCAAGCTGATTGGCGCCGGTCACGCCGTCCAGCCCGCCCACCGGGCGCGGAATGATGGCCGGGGCGCCGGGCAGGAATGGCGAAAAAGCGAGGGCGCAGGCGTTGCCCCAGCGGCTGGTCTGGCTGCCATCGGGCCCCGCCACCAGCAAAGTGAGCGGTGGCGCGCCGGAATCAGCCAAGGCGAAAGCCGGGCAGGATGCCGCCGCCGCGCCGCCCGCCATGCCACCCAGAATTTGCCGGCGCTTCATCGGCATGGCCTTACATGCATCAGCCAGCCAGAGATCATCCTGCCGGCCGGTTCAGTTGTCATACTGGATCAGCGCCTCGAAGGGCACGTTCAACTTCTCGCGGCCACCGAGGAAACTCAATTCGATCAGCGTCGCCGCCATCACCACCTCGGCGCCGACATTCTGCAGCAGCTTGATGCCGGCGGCCATGGTGCCGCCAGTGGCCAGAAGGTCGTCGACCACCACCACACGCGCGCCCTTTTCCACGGCATCGGCCTGGATTTCGATACGGTCCGTGCCGTATTCAAGGGCATAGTCCAGCCCGATCGTGGCGCCGGGGAGCTTGCCGCGCTTGCGCAGCATCACGAAGCCGCATCCGAGCTTGAGCGCCAGCGGTGCTGCGAGCAGGAAGCCGCGGCTTTCCACCCCGGCGAGCACCGTGGGGTGGTACGCCCGCACCGCATTGGCGAGCCGGCCCATCGCCACCTGCCAGGCATCGGCATGGCGCAGCAGGGTCGAGATATCGTAAAACAGGATCCCCGGTTTGGGGAAATCAGGGATGCCGCGAATGTGATCTTTAAGGTCCATGATTCCGCTCCTATAGCCGACCCGGCTCAGGCAGCAAACCTCACGGCCAGGCCTTTGCGGCGGCATGATCGGCATCACGCGCGGCGACCCATTCCACCTCGCCCGAGCTGAACTCCTCGGCCTTCCAGAAAGGTGCCGCGGTTTTCAGTTGGTCGATGAGGAAGGCGGTGGCGGCGAGGGCGGCGGCGCGGTGCGGGCTGGCGGTGGCCACCAGTACGATATTCTGCCCCGGGGCGAGCCGGCCGGTGCGATGGATGATGGTGCAGCCGGTGAGCTCCCAGCGCGAGGCGGCGGCATCGGCCAGCGCCAGCAGCGTCTTTTCCGTCATGCCCGGATAATGCTCCAGCCGCAGCGCCGCGAGGGACCGGCCGCCAGCGGCGCCGCGCACCACGCCGATGAAGCTGGCCACTGCCCCGGCCCCCCCGGCGCTGAGCGCCGCGAGCTCCGCCGTGGCGTCGAAATCCGCTTCCTGGACCAGTATGTTATGCATCAGCCCCCCCCCCGTGACGGACATGTCACGCGTCAGCCCCCCGTGACAGGTGGGAAAAACGCGATTTCATCGGCGTTGCCGAGCGGTGTGTCGAGGCCGCAGAACTCCTGCGCCACGGCACAGCGGATGATGGCCTCATTGGTGAAGGCCGCGGCATAGCCGCCGCCGCGCTGGCGCAGCCAGGCGATGACGGCGCGTGGCGTGGCGGCCTCCGGCGGGAGTGTGGCCACTTCCTCGCCCAGCCCGATTTTCTCGCGCAGCCAGGCGAAGTAGAGGATGCGCATTTTACCGGGCATGCCCCGGCACTGGTGGCGGCACGGCCGGCGCGCCGGCCGGCACGGCGTAGAGCGAGCCATTGAGGTCGTTGGGCATTGGCGGTGGCGGCTGCTCGCCGGGCGGGTAGGGCGAGGGCAGCGAGGGGGTATAGCCCTGGCCCAGAGGCAGGTTGGAATTGGCCTGGACCTGGCTCAGCGTCGGCATGGGTTGCACCGGGCCGGGCCAGACATCGCCGGGCTGCGCCTGGATTACGGCAACCTGGGGGGTATGGCCGAGCGCGCGCTGCGCCGTCTCGCTGGTCGCGGCCGGGGCGTTGGGGTTGCCGAAGGGCCAGAGCGTATCGAAGGCGAATTGTCTCTCGCTGGTGCAGCCGGCCAGGGCCCCAACAGCAATCAGGGTCATGCCACGGACGAGGGTCTTACGCAAAATCTTCACTCCTGAGGGACTGTCCGCTCCCGGTTTAGCGGAAAATGCGCGGCGGTGGAAATCCGCCTCAGCCGGCTGGCGGCGGGGCCACGGCATGGCGCAGCCCGGCCGTGAGATAGTCCCAGCCGGTGATAAGCGTGAGCAGGGCGGCACCCCAGAGCATGGCCGCCCCGAGCGCGTTGACCGGCAGGAAGCCCAGCCCCATGAACCGCGCGCCCGCTCCGCCCAGCAGCAGCAGGCCAAGGGCGGTCATCTGCACGCCGGTCTTCCATTTGGCGAGTTTTGTCACCGGCAGGCCGATGCGGATGGCGGCGAGATATTCGCGCAGGCCCGAGACCAGGATTTCGCGCAGCATGATGACGATGGCGGGGTAGATGCCAAGGCCTGGCAGGTGCCCGAAGCCGACCAGCACCATCAGCGTGGCGGCGACCAGCAGCTTGTCGGCGATGGGGTCGAGCATGCGGCCGAAATCAGAGAGCTGCTGGCGCTCGCGGGCGAGATGACCGTCAAAATAATCCGTGATGGCGGCGAGGGTGAACAGCAGGGCCGCGCCGAACGCCGCCCAGGGCGCGCCGATGGCCACCAGCAGCACCAGCAGCGGGATGGCGGCGATACGCGACAAGGTGAGAATGTTGGGCAGATCGGTCAGCATTACGGCCACAGTAACGGAGTTTTACAGGCAGCGGAACCGCCAGGATCACCCCATCCGCCCGGCATGGCGCTAGGCCGCACCGGTCAGGCGTTTGAACAGGGCGGAGAGATGATGCCGGCGCATCTCGGCCTTCGCCTTGGTGCTGGTGGTCATGTAATTCATCTGCACGACATAGCGCTGTCCGGTGAATGCCTTGTGACCATGCCAGGTTGCCGGACCGTTGGGAAAAACGAGCAGCGTGCCATCGACCGGCGGCACTTCGGTCGCGTAATTCTCCAGATCATCCGGCCCGCGCAGCAGCCGTAGGCAGCCTTCCTGCCGCGCCCATGGTCCGGCACCCGTCGGGTTCAGATAGAGCAATATGGTCACGCGCTTGGCCGAGGAGTCCATATGGATCTGGCCATCCTGCGGGCCGGCATTGCCGCGCAGGGTGATCATCCGCGGCGCGCCGGCCAGGTTGAGAGCGAATTTTTCCTCGATGATGCCGCGAAACATCTCGCTTTGCAGCCCGGCGATGACCGCCCGCGCGGCTTCGCCCAGGCGCAAGGCGGCGATGGGAAAGGAGCCGCGCCCCTTCATCGGCGGCAGGGCGGCGAACACCGCGGGCAGGGCCGACGCCCGCACGAAATGCGGGAGCAGGATATGCGCAAACGGCTCGGCCTGCACGGGTGCGGCGCGCAGCGCGGCGAAATCGAGTTCATCCATAGGTTGTGGTCCGGGTTGAGCGGCGGGAATGGCTTAAACAGCTATTAAGGGCAATGGCGTATTTCGCAACTTGCCATGTATAACGTTAACCTTGTTGCGGCGCACAAGACTGTGCAGTATTCGCCTGCAATGCCTGCTTCATCTGCTCCAGCGCCATTTCCGGCTTCGTTCTCAGCGCCGTCTACCTCTACTGGCGTTATCCCGGCCTATCGCGCGCTCGTCGCGGCCGGGACGATTCTGTCCGATCCGGCCCAGGCTTTCGCCGCCGAGCATCTGCACGATCTCTGGGCCAAATTGCGCGGCTATAACCCCATGCCGAAGGCCCCGCCCAATGGCTGGCTCGGCAAGCTGCTCCGGCGCAAGCCGGTTGACGAGGTGGGGAGCCATCCCAACGGGCTTTATATCGTGGGCGAGGTCGGGCGTGGCAAATCCATGCTGATGGATCTGTTTTTTGAGGCCGCCGATGTGCCGCGCAAAAAGCGCATCCATTTCCATGAGTTCATGCAGGACGCGCATAAGCGTTTCCACACCATCAAGCGCGACAACCCTGATATCGCCGACCCGGTCCCGGCGCTTGCCGATATGATCGCGGAGGAGGCGGCGCTGCTGTGCTTCGACGAGTTCCAGGTGCATGACATCGTCGATGCGATGATCCTGGGCCGGCTGTTCGAGGCGCTGTTCGCCCGGCTGGTCGTGGTGGTCGCCACCTCCAACACGCTGCCCGACAATCTCTACAAGGGTAAACCCGGCCGCGATGCCTTTCAGCCCTTCATCGACCTCATCAAATCCCACCTCGACGTGCTGGTGCTGGATGCCGCGAAGGATTACCGGCGTGACCGGGTGCACGGGCTGAATGCCTGGTATGTGCCGGCCAATGGCGCCGCGGATGACGCGATGGACCATGTTTTTGCCCGGCTCACCGATGGCGAGATACCCCGGCAGGATGTTCTGCATATCCAGGGGCGCAAGCTGACCGTGCCGCTGGCGGCGGCCGGCACGGCGCGGTTCGACTTCCAGGCGCTCTGCGCCGAAGCCCTGGGCGCGGGGGATTATTTGTGCCTGGCGACGCATTATCACACGCTGCTGATCGACGGCATCCCGCGCCTCTCGCCCGATAATTTCGATGAGGCGCGCCGTTTCGTGACATTGGTGGATGCGCTGTATGAGCACCGCGTCAAGCTCTATGCCTCGGCCGCCGCCTACCCTGATGGGCTGTACCGCTCCGGCGAGGGCGCGGCGATTTTCGAGCGCACGGCATCGCGGCTCGAGGAAATGCAGAGCGGGACCTATCTGGCTCTGCCGCATCTGACCTGAATGAACGGACACCCCGCCAACCGGGGCGAAATACGGCGCGGGGCTTGCCTATTGCAGCGCAACAAGGCAGTTGCCGGGCTAAAAGAATGGGAGTAGCACCCGCGGCGACGCCCCTTTTAAACCCCAGAAACAGGTAGGCCGGCATTAATGAACATACATGAATATCAGGGTAAGGAACTGCTCAAAGCCTATGGCGTTACGGTTCTCGACGGCTATGTCGCATGGAGCCCCGAAGAGGCGGTTGACGCGGCGAAGAAGCTGCCTGGTCCCGTCTATGTCGTGAAATCGCAGATCCATGCGGGCGGTCGCGGGGCTGGCAAGTTCAAGGACGCGCCCGAGGGGAAAGGCGGCGTGCGCCTGGCCAAGTCGCTGGACGAGGTCCGCGAGGCCGCCGCCGCGATGCTTGGCCATACGCTGATCACCAAGCAGACCGGACCGGCCGGGCGCATGGTGCGGCGCGTCTATGTGGAAGCCGGCTGCGATATCAAACGCGAATTATATCTCTCCCTGCTCATTGACCGTTCGGTCTCCGAGATCGTGATCGTTGCCTCGACCGAGGGCGGCATGGAGGTCGAGGAGGTCGCGGCGCATAGCCCTGAGAAGATCCTGCGCGCGCCGATTGACCCGGCTTGCGGCATTTCCGGTTTTCATGCCCGTAAGCTCGCTTTCGGTCTGGGTCTCGAAGGCAAGCAGGTGGCGACGTTCCAGAAATTTGTCACCGCGATGTATAATGCCTTCATCGCGCTCGACATCGCGGTCATCGAGATCAACCCGCTGGTGGTGACCGGCGCTGGTGAAATTGTGGCACTCGATGCCAAGGTGAGCTTCGATGACAGCGCGCTGTACCGCCACCCCGAGATCGAGAAGCTGCGCGACGAGAGCGAGGAAGACCCCAAGGAGCTGGAGGCCAACAAGCACTCGCTCTCCTATGTGGCGCTCGACGGCAATATCGGCTGCATGGTCAATGGTGCCGGGCTCGCCATGGCGACCATGGACATCATCAAGCTCTACGGCGCCGAGCCGGCGAATTTTCTCGATGTCGGCGGCGGCGCCACCAAGGAGCGCGTGACGGCGGCGTTCAAGATCATTCTGTCCGACCCGAATGTCGAAGGCATTCTGGTGAACATTTTCGGCGGCATCATGCGCTGCGACGTGATCGCCGAGGGCGTGATCGCCGCGGCCCGCGAGGTTTCGCTCTCCGTGCCGCTGGTGGTGCGGCTTGAAGGCACGAACGTGCAGCTCGGCAAGGACATCATGGCCAAGTCGGGCCTGCCCATCATCCCGGCGGACAACCTCGCCGATGCCGCTGAAAAAATCGTCAAAGCCGTGAAGGAAGCCGCGTAATGGCCATTCTCGTCAACAGGAACACTATCGTTCTCACCCAGGGCTTCACCGGCGCGCAGGGCACTTTCCATTCCGAGCAGGCTCTGGCCTACGGCACCAGGGTTGCCGGCGGCGTGACGCCGGGCAAGGGCGGCACCCGGCATCTCGACCTGCCGGTGTTCAATACCGTTGAAGAGGCCGTCGCCAAGACCGGCGCCAATGCCTCGGCGATTTATGTGCCGCCACCGTTCGCGGCGGATTCCATCCTGGAAGCCATCGATGCCGGCATCGAGCTGATCGTCTGTATCACCGAGGGTATTCCGGTGCTGGACATGGTGAAGGTGAAGCGCGCTTTGTCCGGCTCCAAATCGCGCCTGATCGGGCCGAACTGCCCGGGCGTGATCACGCCCGATGAGTGCAAGATCGGCATCATGCCCGGCCATATCCACAAGCGCGGCTCCATAGGCATCGTCTCGCGCTCCGGCACCCTCACCTATGAGGCGGTGGCGCAGACCACGGCGGCGGGGCTGGGCCAGTCCTCCTGCGTCGGCATTGGCGGCGATCCGGTGAAGGGCACGGATTTCATCGAGGTGCTGGACATGTTCCTGCACGATGATGAAACCCAGGCCATCATCATGATCGGCGAGATCGGCGGCCCGTCCGAGATCGACGCGGCGGGGTTCCTCGCGGCGCATAAAATCAAGAAGCCGGTGGTCGGCTTCATCGCTGGTGTCACCGCCCCGCCCGGCCGCCGCATGGGCCATGCCGGCGCCGTGATTTCCGGCGGCAAGGACACGGCGGAAGCCAAGATCGAGGCGATGCGCGAGGCTGGGGTGTTCATCTCCGACAGCCCCGCGGCGCTCGGCAGCACCATGGTCAAGGCGCTCCGGGGCTAAGCACGCGGTTAAGCGGCGGGTTAAGCCGGATGTAAGGGCAGGGATGTTAAGCGGGCAATGCATGCGCGAGGAACAACCCTGCCCTGGCAAGTTGGGTAACGGCTTGCCCGGGCGAGTAGCCTATATGCCCGGCATGTCGGATGGTGACCTGCAGATGTGACGGGTCCTGCCGCCGCCGTATCGGGCGGGTTATGTTACAGCTTGCGCCGCCCCATTTGGGCGGCTCTTGTTACAGCTTGAAGGAACAGGTTCGGTATGGCTGGTGTAGATATCCTCGCGACGGCGATGAACGGTGCCAATGCTCAGTTCATCGCGCAGCTTTACGCCAAATGGGTGGATGAGCCGGATTCGGTTGACCCGGATTTCGCCGCCTTGTTCGCCAGTCTCGATGATGACGACCGCTATGCCCTCACCGATGCCTCCGGGGCCTCCTGGGCACCGCGTCCATCGGTTTTCGAGACGGTCACCACCGATGCCGCGCCCAATCCGGCCGGCAGATCCATGCTTTCAACCGCCGAGATGCGTGCCGCGACGCTGGATTCCATCCGTGCGCTCATGCTTATCCGCGCCTATCGCGTGCGCGGGCATCTGGAAGCGCAGCTCGACCCGCTGGGGCTGAAGCGCCCCGGCCACCATACCGAGCTTGACCCCGCCACCTATGGCTTCATCGAGCCGGCCGATTTTGACCGCCCCATCTTCCTCGACCGCGTGCTGGGCTTCGAGACCACCACGCTGCGCGAGATTATCGCCGAGCTGCGGAAAAGCTATTGCGGCGCCATCGGCGTGGAATTCATGCATATCCAGGACCCGGTGCAGAAGGGCTGGATTCAGAAGCGCATCGAAGGCGCGCCTTGGCTGAGCGCCTTCGACAATAAGGGCAAGGCAAAGATCCTGCGCCAGCTGACCGAGGCCGACAGCTTCGAGACCTTCTGCCAGAAGCGCTTCGTCGGCACCAAGCGGTTTGGGCTTGAGGGCGGCGAGAGCACCATTCCGGCGTTGCATGCCATCATCGAGAGCGCGGCCAATGGCGGTGTGCGCGAGATCGCCATCGGCATGCCGCATCGCGGCCGCCTCAACACGCTTGTCAACATCGTCAAAAAACCGCTGGTCGCGCTGTTCTCGGAATTCGGCGGCGCCTCGGCCAAGCCGGAGGACGTGCAGGGCTCCGGGGATGTGAAATACCATCTCGGCACCTCGACCGACCTTATCATCAACGGCAATAAGGTGCATCTGTCGCTGCAACCCAACCCGTCGCATCTCGAAGCGGTGGACCCGGTGGTGGTCGGCAAGATCCGCGCCCGGCTGGACATGCGGGGCGACAAGTCCCGTCGCTCGGCCATGGCCATCATGATGCATGGCGATGCCGCCTTCGCCGGCCAGGGGCTGGTGTATGAAACCCTGGCGATGAGCCAGTTGATCGGCTATCGCACCGGCGGCTCCATTCATCTTGTCGTCAACAACCAGATCGGTTTCACCACCGTGCCGGCGCATGCTTTCTCGGGCATGTATTGCACCGATGTGGCCAAGGCGATTCAGGCGCCGATCCTGCATGTGAATGGCGACCATCCGGAAGCCGTGGTGTTCGCCGCGCGCCTGGCCAGCGAATTTCGCAATGAATTCGCGGTGGATGTGGTCATCGATCTGGTGTGCTACCGCCGCCATGGCCATAATGAGAATGACGAGCCGGCTTTCACCCAGCCGACCATGTACAAGGCGATCCGGTCGTTGAAGACCACGCGCACCCTGTATGCCGAGAAACTGGAGAAGGAAGGCTCGGTCTCGCCCGCCGAAACCAAGGCCATTCTGGATGAGTATAACCAGACGCTGGAAGACGCCTTCGAGGGCGCGAAAAGCTACAAGGTGAACAAGGCCGACTGGCTGGAGGGCCATTGGACCGGGCTGGGCGCCAGTGCCGGGGATGCGGATTTGCAGGAGGCCGATACCGCCGTGCCACTCGCGACATTGCGCGAGGTGGGTGCCGCCCTGTCCACGCCGCCGCGGGATTTCGACCTCAACCCCAAGATCACGCGCCAGCTTGAAGCCAAGACGCAGATGATCGACTCCGGCGAGGGTATTGACTGGGCGACCGGCGAGGCGCTCGGCTTCGGTACGCTGTTGCTCGATGGGCACCGCGTGCGGCTATCCGGCGAGGATTGCCAGCGCGGGACGTTCAGCCAGCGTCATGCCGTGCTGATCGACCAGACCAACCAGAACGAATACACCCCGCTGAACAATATCCGCCCGGGCCAGGCGCCGATCGAGATTTTCAACTCGCTCCTCTCCGAAGCCGGGGTGCTGGGGTTTGAATATGGCTATGCGCTGGCCGACCCCAACGTGCTGGTGCTGTGGGAAGGCCAGTTCGGCGACTTCGCCAATGGCGCGCAGGTCATCATCGACCAGTTCATAGCCTCGGGCGAGACCAAATGGCTGCGCATGTGCGGGCTGGTGATGCTGCTGCCGCATGGCCATGAAGGCCAGGGGCCGGAACATTCCTCCGCGCGGCTGGAGCGCTACCTGCAGCTTTGCGCCGAGCACAACATGACCGTGTGCAACATCTCCACCCCGGCGAATTACTTCCACGCTCTGCGCCGGCAGCTCAAGCGCAATTTCCGCAAGCCGCTGATCCTGATGACGCCGAAATCGCTGTTGCGCCACAAGCTCTGCGTCTCGCCGCTGAGCGACATGGCGGAGGGCTCCAGCTTCAAATTCGTCATCCCCGAAACCGATGAGCTGCTGCCGCCGGAGGAAATCCGCCGCGTCGTGCTATGCGCGGGCAAGGTGTATTATGACCTGCTGGCCGAGCGCCGCGAGCGCGGCATCAAGGATGTCGCCATTCTGCGCCTGGAGCAGTTCTACCCCTTCCCGGTGAAGGCGCTGAAGGTGGCGCTTGAGCCTTATGTCGGCGCCGAGCTGGTATGGTGCCAGGAAGAACCGGCGAATAACGGTGCCTGGTACTTCCTCGATCGCCGCCTTGAATACGTGCTCGGGCTGATCGGCAATCTTGCCAAGCGGCCGCTTTATATCGGCCGTCCGGCGGCTGCCTCGCCCGCCACGGGTCTGGCGAAAGTGCATGCCGCTGAGCAGGCGGCACTGGTCGACCAGGCGCTGAGCGTTTAAGCGATAAACCGTCCAACGCAACGAGAAGCTAGGAGAGATCATGGCCGCCGACATCAAAGTCCCGACATTGGGTGAGAGCGTGACAACCGCCACCATCGCCCGCTGGATCAGACAGGTCGGCGAGGCCGTTGCGGCTGATGAGCCGCTGGTGGAGCTGGAGACGGACAAGGTTACGGTCGAGGTCAACGCGCCGCAAGCCGGCGTGCTGGCCGAAATTTCCGCACCGGAAGGCACCGAGGTCGAGGTTGGCGGGTTGCTCGGCCGCATCGAGGCCGGCACGGGTGCCGCCGCCGCACCGGCCGCGCCAACGCCCGAGCCCACGCCACTGCCGCCGGCGACAGGCGTGCGGACGCCGCAGGCTGCCCCCGGCCCGGTCGCCAGGCCCGGTGTTTCAGCACTGCCGGCCGCCGCCCGGCTGATGGAAGACAGGCACGTCTCCGGCGAGGGCATTGCCGGCACCGCCAAGGATGGCCGTATTTCCAAGGGCGATGTGCTGGAGTTTCTCAACAAGCCCGCCGTGCAGCAGGCGCCGCCGCCGGTGAAACCCGCGCGCACGCCGGATGTGCGTGAGGAACGCGTGAAGATGACGCGGCTGCGCAAGACCATCGCCGCCCGGCTGAAAGATGCGCAGAACTCCGCCGCCATGCTCACCACCTTCAACGAGGTGGATATGAGCGCGATCATGGGCCTGCGCGCTGAATACAAGGACGCCTTTGAGAAGAAGCATAAAGGCATCCGGCTTGGCTTCAACGGATTTTTCGTCAAAGCCGTCTGCGCAGCGTTGCAGGAATTCCCGGCGGTGAATGCCGAGATCGATGGCGATGACATCGTCTACAAGCATTTCGTGCATATGGGCATCGCCGTTGGCGGGGCGAACGGGTTGGTCGTGCCGGTCATCCGCGATGCCGACCAGAAGAGCATCGCGCAGATCGAATCCGAGATCGCCGGTTTCGCCAAGGCGGCCAAGGATGGCACGCTGAAGCTGGAACAGCTTTCGGGCGGCACGTTCTCGATCACCAATGGCGGGGTGTACGGCTCGCTGATGTCCACCCCCATTCTCAACCCGCCGCAATCGGCCATTCTCGGGATGCATAAGATCCAGGAACGGCCGGTGGCGCTGAACGGGCAGGTGGTGATCCGGCCGATGATGTATCTGGCGGTGTCCTACGACCACCGGATCATCGATGGCCGCGAGGCGGTTTCGTTCCTGGTGCGGGTGAAGGAGAGCCTCGAAGACCCGCGCCGGTTGCTGCTCGAAATCTGAGGGTGAAGCCAGGGGTGGCGCCCCTGGCCTTTGGGCGGGATTAAGCTTCGATCGCGTCCAGCGATTCGGGAAGAACCTGGCCGCCATCCACCGTAATGGTCTGTCCCGTTATGAAGGCTGCCTCCTCGGAGGCCAGGAACAGCGCCGTATTGGCGATGTCCTCCACGGTGCCGAGGCGCTTCAGCGGGATGGCGGCAACCATGGCGGCGATGTAGTCTGGGCCGTTGCTCAACAGTCCCTCGGTAAAAATATTGCCCGGCAGCACTGCGTTCACCGTAATGCCGCGCGGGGCCAGCTCCAGCGCGGCAGTGCGCATGAAGCCGAGCTGCCCGGCCTTTGAGGCGCCGTAATGCGACCAGCCGGGATAGCCGGTGATCGGCCCGGTAATGGATGAGGTGAGGATGATGCGCCCCGAACCGGCGGCCGTCATCGCGGGCAGCACGGCCTGGGATGAGAAAAACGCGCTGCGCAGATTGGTGTTCATGACAAGCTCGTATTGTTCCAGCGTCATGTCCGCCAATTTGGCCGGGGGGAAAATGCCGGCATTGGCGCAGAGTATGTCGATGCCGCCAAACCGTGCCACCGCCGCCTCGGCCATGGCTTTACATTCGTCTGGCGAAGCCACATCCGCCGCGAAGCCCGCCGCATGCGGGCCGATCCGGGCGGCCACGGCATCGGCATCGGCCTGGTTGCGCGATACCACCAGCACGTTAATGCCGGCCTGGCCGAAGCGCAGCGCCATGCCCCGCCCGATGCCGCGGCTGGCGCCGGTGACGATTACGGTTTTGCCGGCGAGCGATTTCAGCATCAGACATCTCCTCGGGTTAAGCGGTTGCGGGTTAAGCGGTTGCAACCTCAGCATTTGCATCATGCCCAGGCAACAACCATAATCAAGTTTGGACAAGCGGGCGCGGGGTATGAGGCAGGAAAAAGACATGCGGCAGCGCCAGATACTCGCGACGCTGGATATCACCCCCTCCTTGCGGGTGGCCGAGCTGGCGCAACGGCTGAACGTCTCCACGGAAACCATCCGCCGCGATCTCGATGCCCTGACCCAGGCGGGGCTGCTCAACCGCACCTATGGCGGGGCGGTACGCCCGGTGGGCCACGAGCCGGCGCTGGCCGAGCGCCATGCCCTGTTCGTGGCCGAACGCCGCCGCATCGCCGATGCCACCGTGCCGTTGCTGAGCGGCGCGCGCGTGCTGTTTTTCGGCTCGGGTGCAACGGTCGAGCATGTCGCCCGCGCGGTGGCGCTGGCGGTGCGGGGTATTCTGGTAGTGACTCATTCCATCGGCGTGGCGGCGGCGCTGGGGGTTAATTCCAGCATCGAGGTGCTGCTGCTGCCGGGCGAGTACCATGCAGTGGAGGGCATCGTACTCGGCGGCCATACGGTGGCGTTTCTGCAGGGCCTGCATGCCGATGCCGCCGTGCTCGGCGCCAGCGGGATGACGGGCGAGGGGCCGCATGACGTATTGCCGGAAACCGCCGCTGTGTTCGCCGCCATGGCGGCGCGTGCGGGGCGCAGTATCGTTACCGCCGACCATTCCAAGTTTGGCAGGGTTTTCACCGCCCGCTACGCCGCCTGGCGGCAGATCGCGCATCTCGTCACGGATGCCGCGCCCGAGGGTCCGCTCGCCTGGGAGCTGGAGCGCGCGCAGGTGCCGGTCACCATCGCTTGAAGCGGATCGCCTGAAGCATGGTTGTAATGCCGGGGGAGCGGCCTAACATCACATCCATGTCTGGACTCCAGCCCAGGGTGAAGGCGGTACTGGGGCCGACCAATACCGGTAAGACGCATCTCGCGATGGAGCGTCTGCTTGCCCATCATTCCGGCATTATCGGCTTTCCGCTGCGCCTGCTGGCGCGCGAGAATTACGACCGCATGGTGGCGGCCAAGGGCATCCGCAACGTTGCTTTGATTACCGGCGAGGAAAAGATCGTGCCGCCCGGCGCGCGCTGGTTTGCCTGCACGGTCGAGGCCATGCCGCTGGACCGGCCCGTGGAATTTCTAGCGGTGGATGAAATTCAGCTCTGCGCCGACCCCGATCGCGGGCATATTTTTACGGATCGGCTGCTGCATGCGCGCGGGCTGGTGGAGACCATGTTCATGGGGGCGGAGACGATCCGCCCGCTGCTGAAACGGCTGGTGCCTTATGCCGAGGTCGAGACGCGGCCGCGTTTGTCGAAGCTGACCTATGCCGGCACGGCGAAGCTTGGGCGGTTACCGCCGCGAACCGCCATCGTCGCGTTTTCGGCAGCGGAAGTTTATGCGATTGCCGAGGCGGTGCGGCGGCGGCGCGGCGGGTGCGCGGTGGTCATGGGGCGGCTCTCGCCCCGTACCCGCAATGCGCAGGTCGCGCTGTACCAGGAGAAGGAGGTCGATTTTCTGGTCGCCACGGATGCCATCGGCATGGGGCTGAACATGGATGTGAACCATGTGGCCTTTGCCGGGATACAGAAGTTTGACGGCCATAAGCCGCGCCTGCTTTACGCCCCCGAGATCGGCCAGATCGCCGGCCGGGCCGGGCGCGGCATGCGCGATGGCACATTTGGGGTGACCGCCGACTGCCCGCCGCTTGGGGACGATCTGGTGGAGGCCGTCGAGGCGCATGAATTCGAGCCGCTGGAGCAGTTGTTCTGGCGCAATGCAGCGCTTGATTTTTCCTCTGTCGGGGCGCTGCTCGACAGCCTGAACGCCGCCCCGCCGCGTCTGGGGCTGGTGCGCGGCAATGAGGCGACGGATGTGCAGACCCTGGCCGCCCTGGCGCTGGACAAGGATATTGCCCGCCGCGCCGAGGGACGGGCGGCGACCAGGCTGCTCTGGGAGGCTTGTCAGGTGCCGGATTTCCGCAAGCTCGCGACCGACACCCATGTTAAACTCTGCGGTAAGATTTTCAGCCATTTGCGCGCGGCGGAGAAGCTTCCCGTGGATTGGGTGCGTGGCGAGATCGACGCGCTGGATAAAACCGAGGGCGATATCGACACGTTGATGCAGAGGCTGACGGATGTGCGCGTTTGGGCCTATATAACGGCGCGGACGGATTGGATGCGTGACGCCGATACCTGGGCCATGCGGGCCCGCGCGGTGGAGGATAGGCTTTCCGATACTTTGCACGTAAAGCTGATGGCGCGATTTGTGGATAAAAGGGCGGCACATTTGACCAGACGTTTGGAAGATTCTGCACCGGAAGAGCTGCAGGCAGTGGTGGCTGAAAATGGCACCGTGCTGGTGGAGGGCCATGAGGTCGGCAGGATTGAAGGATTTCAGTTTTCTCCCGACCCCTCGACCCAGGGGCAGGAGCAGAAGATTTTGCTCCGCGCCGCCAGGCGGGCCTTGGCGCAGGAGATGCCGCGCCGGATTCTACGCGCCGAGACCGCGGCCGATGAGGCGTTTACGCTGACCGATGACCGGCAGATCGAGTGGGAGGGGGCGAAAATCGCGCGGCTGAAGAAGTCCGAGATTTTTTTGAAGCCCGGCATCGAGATCCTGCATTCGGAATTCCTCGACGGGCTGGCGCGTGAGCGGCTGCGCGGGCGCCTTGCCGCCTACCTCGCGGCCGAGACGGAAAAGCGCCTGGGCGCGCTGCTCAAAGCCATGGAAAACCCGCCAGCACCTTTGCGCGGCATCGTGCACCGGCTGAGTGAGAGCGGTGGCGTGCTGGACGCGGAGTCCGTGGCGCCGGATTTGCGCCAGGAGGCGAAGAAATTCGGCATCGATCTCGGGCGGTTCGCGATTTATCTGCCGGCGGCGCTGAAGCCCGGCGCGGCCCGGCTGCGGGCTTTGTTCTGGGGTGTGTGGCATGACCGCAACCCGCCGCCAATGCCGGCCGCCGGGCTGGTGAGCGCACCGATGCCGGTGAACTGGGGGCCGGATTTCGCCCTCGCCATGGGCTGGGTGCAGGCCGGGCCGCTGATGATCCGGCTGGATGTGGTGGAACGGGTGACGCGCGAGTTGCATTACCTCATCCGCAAGCATCCGATTCTGCTGCCGCCCAATCTCGGCTCCCGCATGGGGCTGAAGCCGGACCAGCTTGTGCCGGTGCTGCATGTTCTGGGTTTTCGCATCATCGCCGCCGGTGTGCTGGGGGGCAAGCATTACGGCCCGCCGAATCCGGCGCTGCTGGCGCGGCGCAAGCAGGAGCCGCCGCAGCGCGTGCCGGTGATGGCGGTGGCCGCGCCGCCGCCCCGGCCGGCCCCGGCAATGTCCGCCGCCGCCCCGGCGGTTGATGCCGATAATCCGTTTGCCGCTCTGGCGGCGCTGAAAATGGCGGCGCGGCGCTGAATGGAGGCCGAGGCGGATGTTTTACGTCTCGACAAATTCCTGGTTTTCGCGCGGTTTTGTAAAACCCGTGCCGTGGCGCTGGCGCTGGTGGAGCAAGGCGGGGTGCGCATCAACCGCCAGCCCACGGAAAAGCCCCATGCCAGATTGCGGCCGGGCGACGTGCTGACACTGGCACTGCCCGCCGGGGTGAAGGTGGTGGAGGTGCTGGGGTTGCCAGCGCGGCGCGGGAGCGCGCCGGTGGCGCAGGAGTTTTACCGGGAACTGCCGTGAGGTTGCGCACGGGCCAACGAGCGCTGCTGCCCACGTGGCATCAAGGGCCCCTTGACAGGGTAGGGTTGTGGCGGATGATACGATACCACAATATGCCATCTATCCAAAGGTCGCGAAAATTGTTAAGTTTTTATCGCATATTTTGCCTAGTCCTTCCCGCGCTGTTTTGCGGTGGTCTGGCCCAGGCGCAAAGTGTTTATGTGCAAGCGCCCCCACCTGAAGCCCTAGGTTAAGCCGCCTCTTAGCGCCCTTTGGCAAATGGACAATGGCTCCGGATACCAAATGATCTTGGTTCGCAATTCTGGCGAACATTCACCTGGCCCGGCCGGTGATTCTCAAGGCGCAGGGGGCGGCGGTCTGATCAAGCTCAATGTCATTTACCCCGTCGTTATCTCGCCGCTAACGAATGAAATCAAAACCTACAACAATACGATCATTGGTTTGATTCCCCGATGGTGGAACGATATCTCGGGTCCGTCGGATAATTCGCAGGCAGCCGATCCGGATGCTGATCATACCCTGTCATGTTCACCAGGTGGTGGGGCGGAAGCCAATGGGCGATGGGGTGCGCAGCAGCAGGAAATGATGCTTCCTGGGGTCATTTCGATGACCTGCGTTGGTGTGGAATATTACCATGGCGGCAGAAGTCCATATAGCGTGGAATGGGGTTATAACTGGCTAGTATCACAGCAACGTCAGATTAAGCCCACCGACGTGTTCATTGCGAATTCTGGGTGGTTAAAGGCTCTTACAGCCTTGCTGAATGCCGAGAGGCAAAATGCCGCGCCATGGGATAAGACGATAGACGTTGCGGACAGACATCATTGGGTGCTCGGTGCTAACGGACTTGGTTTTGCTTATAGCGCAGAGGAGTTTACCGGATACGCGGATGGGGGTGATGTCGATTTCACGGTCATTCCCTGGTCCAAACTTGCTTCATATCTGCGCAAGGACGGTATCGTCCGGCAAAAATACTGGACTGTCGGTACGTCTGACTGATTGTGCCTTATCGCAACCAATTTTCCACATCCAGCCCTTCCACCCTCCCAAACCCCCGCTCATTATCGGTCACAACCGTAAATCCCAGCGCCTTTGCCTGCGCCGCGATAAGCAGGTCATTGCCGCCGATGGGTGTGCCGGCCCGCTCCAACCGCGTGCGGATGTCGCCGTAGACGGCGTCGGCGGGCGTTTCGAAGGGCAAAATATCTACCACGCCCAGCACGGCATCCATCTGCGCTCTCAGCCGGGCCGAACCGCTCGTGGCCGCGCCAAAGCGCAGTTCTGCCGCCACGATAATGCTGGTGCAGATGGTCGCCTCGCCCACTTGCCCGATCCGTGCCGCGATTTGCCCCTGCGGATGCCGGATCAGATCGGCTAAAATATTCGTATCCAGCAGATAGCGCCTCACAGGCCCACGTCGTCCAGCGGCAAATCGGTGATGGACGCGAAATCCTCTTCAAGTGCTTGCAGGGTGGAAAGCAGAGTGAGCAAGGATTTGCCCGGGGCAGGTTCGATGATCAGCCTGTCTCCTTCCTTGCGCATCACCGCATCCTCCCCCGGCAGTTCAAATTCGCGCGGTATCCGCACGGCCTGATTCCGGCCATTCTTGAATAGTTTGACATGGCGTTCGATGAGCATTGCGCTATTTTGGCATATGCCATGGCATATGCCAAGTGAATACCCGGCCCGAAACTTGACCAAAATCCCCCACCGCGCGCATAGGGGAGCCAGAATCGCAAGTGTCTTTCAAGGAGTGGCTGATGACCTACGTGGTCACCGAGAATTGCATCAAGTGCAAGTATATGGATTGCGTCGAAGTCTGCCCGGTGGACTGCTTCTATGTCGGCGAGAATATGCTGGTCATCCATCCGGATGAGTGCATCGATTGCGGCGTGTGCGAGCCGGAATGCCCGGCCGAGGCGATTTTGCCGGATAGCGACGACCGCGCCGCCGCCTGGGCCGAGCGCAATACCGAGCTGGCCCAAATCTGGCCGAACATCACCCGCAAGGGCACAGCCCCGGCGGATGCCGATGAATGGAAGGACAAGCCCGGCAAGGAGGCGCTGCTCTCCACGGCGCCCGGGCAGCCGTAACAGGCTCGCGCGGCCGCCCGCGTGACGGGCGGCTAAAAATCTGATAGGGTAGTCTGATGGACCGGGTGCGGGATCGCGCCCGGTTTATGCTGTATTGGAGTGGCGATGACTGACAAGGTAATGAACGCGGCCGAGAAAAAAACCGCGAAGGCCGCAACGGAAGCGGCCGAGGCCGTGAAGGCCAAGCCGGTGAAAGCCGCGAAAGCCGAGGCTGGTCCGGTACCCGAGGTTGCGGTGAAGCCGGAAAAAGCCGAGGTCAAGGCCGCCCCCAAGCCTGCTCCCAAGCCCAAGCGCGCGGAACCCGAGGCGGCTCCGGCTCCCGCTCCAGTGCCCGCTCCCCCGCCCGCCGCCCCGGCAGCCCCTGCCGTGGTTATGCATGGCGGTATCCCCGCCGGGCCCATGCGCCCGCTCTCACCGCCGCGCGCGCCCGCCAAAGCCGAGAATTTTGTCGCTGGTGACCATGTCGTCTATCCCACCCATGGTGTCGGCAAGGTCGATCGTATCGCGGTTGAGGAGATTGCCGGGCATACGCTGGAGCTTATCTGCATCACCTTCGATGAAAACCGCATGACCCTGCGCGTGCCGACCAATAAGGCGCGCACCGCCGGGCTGCGCAAGCTCGCCTCGAAGAAGCAGTTCGACGATGTGCTGGCCGTGCTCAAGGGCCGCGCCCGCATCAAACGCACCATGTGGTCGCGCCGCGCCCAGGAATACGAGGCCAAAATCAACTCCGGTGACCCCGCCGCGATCGCCGAGGTGGTGCGCGACCTGCACCGCAATGCCGGGCAGCCAGACCAGAGTTTTTCCGAACGCCAGATTTACGAATCCGCGCTCGACCGCCTGGCGGCGGAATACGCGGCCCTCGAACAGCTCGAAAAGCCGACCGCCATAGAAAAGCTGATCGCGCATCTCAAATCCGAGTAGAGCGATGCCGGCTGCTCTCGTCACCGGTGCCGGCAAACGGATAGGTGCTGAAATCGCCCGGCATCTGGGTGCGCGCGGGTGGCATGTGTTCGTGCATTACAATGCGTCCGGTGCCGAGGCTGAGGCGGTGGTGGCGGGCATTGTCGCGGCCGGCGGGCGGGCCAGCGCCATCGGCGCGGACCTTGCCGATACAAATGCCGTCGCCATGCTGGTGGCGCGCTGCGAGGCGGTCGCGCCGCTGAGCCTGCTCATCAACAACGCCTCGTCCTTCTCCTACGACACCGCCGCCACCGCCACCGCCGCCTCGCTCGACCACAACATGCGCGTGAACCTGTATGCGCCAACCCTGCTGGCCCAGGCCTTCCACGCGGCCGTGCAGGCGCGGCGCGACACAGGTGTCATCATCAATCTCATCGACAACAAGGTGTTCGCGCTCAACCCGGATTATTTCTCCTATACATTATCAAAAGTGGCGCTGCAGGGCATGACGCATATGCTCGCAATGGCCTTCGCCCCCACCATCCGCATCGCTGGTATCGCCCCTGGCATCACCTTGGTCAGCGGCGACCAGGACGAGCAGGAATTCCAGCGCACCCATAACAATAATCTGCTCGGCCAGGGCTGCACGCCGGAGCAGATACTGGGCGCGATAGATTTCATCCTCGCCACGCCCTCGTATCACGGCCAGACCATGGTGATCGACGGCGGCCAGGTGCTGCAGCGCCGGCCGCGCGACATCGCGTTTCTCAAACCGGAGTCCGGCGATGCCGCAAACTGAGGCCAGCATTCTGCTTCGCGGCTTTGCCGTGGATGCCAATATCGGTGTGCATGAGTTCGAGCGCGCCGGGCCGCAGCGCCTGTCCATCGATATCGAACTGCACCTGGCCAGCGCTACGCGCCCGGAAACCGATGCCATCGACCAGGTGCTGAATTACGACTTCCTGCGCAGCAAAACCCTGGCTCTGCTCGCCCTGCGCCATTACGAACTACAGGAAACCCTGGCCCACGATATCGCGAGCTTCTGCCTGGCCGAACCACAGGTCGCCGCCGTGACCATCAACACCCGCAAACCCGACGTTTACCCCGACTGCGAGAGCGTCGGATACCGGTTGTATGTGAGGAGGTAAGGCCAGGGCGGAGCCCTGGCCTTACCTCCTCACACAGCCGGTTTCGGCGGCGTGGTGCTGTAGTCGTAGAAGCCGCGGCCGGTTTTGCGGCCGTACCAGCCGGCGTCGACGTATTTTACCAGGAGGGGGGAGGGGCGGTATTTATCGCCTAGTTCGGCGTGGAAGACGTGCATGATGGAGAGCAGGGTTTCCAGGCCCACAAAATCGGCGAGTTCCAGCGGGCCCATTGGGTGGTTGGCGCCGAGTTTCATGCCCGTGTCGATAGATTTCACCGTGCCGACGCCTTCGTGCAGGGCGACGATGGCTTCGTTGAGCAGCATGCAGAGGATGCGGTTGACGATGAAGCCGGGGGCGTCGTTGGCGGTGATGGCGGTTTTATTGAGTTTGCCGGCGAGTTCGAGGGCGGTCTGGTAGGTGGGTTCGGAGGTGGCGAGGCCGCGGGTGATTTCGAGCAGCTTCATCATCGGCACGGGGTTGAAGAAGTGCAGCCCGACGAATTTATCGGCCCGGCCGGAGAGGGCGGCGAGTTTGGTGATGGAGATGGAGGAGGTGTTGGAGGCGATGATGGCATCGCGCCCCAGCACCGGGCCGAGCTCTTTGTAGATGGCGTCTTTAATACTGAGCTGTTCCGGCACGGCTTCGATGACGAGGTCCACGGGCGCCAAAGCGTGGTAGTCCTGCGAGGTGGTGAGGCGCGCCAGAGCGGCGTCCTTGGCTTCGGCCGTGAGGCTGCCCTTGGCGACCTGCCGGTCCATGTTTTTCGTCATGGTGGCGAGGGCCTTGGGCAGGGCGTCCGGGAAAGTGTCGATCAGGATCACGTCAAAACCGGACGTTATCGCCGCATGGGCGATGCCGTTGCCCATAAGTCCCGCGCCGATGACGCCGATTTTGCTGATGCTCATGATCAGAGAGCCTTTTCCAGTTCGGGAAGGATGGTGAAGAGGTCGCCGACGAGGCCGTAATCCGCCACCTGGAAGATCGGCGCGTCTTCATCCTTGTTGATGGCGACGATGACCTTGGAATCCTTCATGCCGGCGAGATGCTGGATGGCGCCGGAGATGCCGATGGCGATGTAGAGCTGCGGTGCGACGATCTTGCCGGTCTGGCCGACCTGATAATCGTTGGGCACGTAGCCGGCATCCACGGCGGCGCGGCTGGCGCCGACGGCGGCGCCGAGCTTATCGGCCACCGGGTCGATCAGCTTGGTGAAATTCTCGCCATTCTGCATGCCACGGCCGCCGGAGACGATGATTTTCGCCGCCGTGAGTTCCGGGCGCTCGCTCTTGGAGAGTTCTGAGCCGAGGTATTTTGATTTTTGCTCGATGCCGGAAACGGTGATGGTTTCGATGGTGGCTGAGCCGCCTTCGGCCGGCACGGGGTCAAAGGATGAGGCGCGCACGGTGAGCAGCTTTTTGGAGTCGGAGGATTTTACGGTGGCGAGTGCGTTACCGGCATAGATCGGGCGGACAAAAGTGTCAGCGTCGATTACGTCGGAGATATCGGACAGCACCTGCACATCGAGCAGTGCCGCGGCGCGCGGGATGGCGTTTTTGCCGGCGGCGGAGGCGGCCTGGAAGATGTGGCTGTAGCCCGGCGCCAGAGCGACGATGAGGGCAGCCGTGGTTTCGGCCAGCTCATGGGTGAGCGCGGCGTCATCGGCGACGAGGATTTTCGTCAGGCCGGGGATTTTCGCGGCGGCGGCGGGGATGTCGCCCACGTTTGCACCGGAGATGAGCGCGTGGACTTCACCACCGAGTTTGGCGGCGGCTGCGACGGCCGAACGTGCCGGCTGCTTGATGCCGGTGGCATCGAAATCAAGAATGACGAGAGAGGTCATGGCGTTAGATCACCTTCGCTTCGTTGCGCAGTTTATCAACAAGTGTGGCGACATCGGCCACCTTGATGCCGGCTTTGCGGCCCGGCGGCTCAGCGACGCTGATTATGGTCAGGCGCGGCGTGACGTCGACGTTAAGGTCGGCGGGTTTGAGAATATCGATCGGCTTTTTGCGCGCCTTCATGATGTTCGGCAGCGAGGCGTAGCGCGGCTCGTTGAGGCGCAGATCGGCGGTGATGACGGCGGGGAGGTTCAGCTCCAGCGTCTCCAGCCCGCCATCGACTTCGCGGGTGACCGTGGCTTTGCCGGCGGCGATCTCCACCTTGCTGGCGAATGTGCCCTGGGGCCAGCCGAGCAATGCCGCCAGCATCTGGCCGGTCGCGTTCATATCGTCATCGATCGCCTGCTTGCCGAGGATGACGAGTTCAGCACCTTCCTTTTCGGCCACGGCTTTGAGCAATTTGGCCACCGCAAGCGGCTCCACGGCCACGTCGGTCTCCACCAGCACGCCACGGTCAGCGCCCATGGCGAGTGCCGTGCGGATGGTTTCCTGCGCCTGGGTGACACCGATGGACACGGCCACGATCTCGGTCGCGATGCCCTTTTCCTTCAGGCGGATGGCTTCCTCGACGGCGATTTCGTCGAACGGGTTCATCGACATTTTCACGCCGGCGGTCTCAACCCCGGTTTTGTCCGACTTCACGCGGACCTTCACGTTGTAATCGACAACGCGCTTAACGGCGACCAGCAGTTTCATCTGTAATATCTACCTCGGTTATGCCCTGAACAATGCGGGATCGTGAATAGGTCAAGTTTTTGCGCCTGCAAAGCCCAAAGGGCAAATCAGGTAAGGCGGGTTGCGGAAAACGCGGGGGGTTTTGCTTGCCTACCGCCCGCCTATGGCCAGGCCCTGGCCTCGCGGGTCCGCGGTTGCGGTGCAACTGGCCTCGCCGCCGGGGACCGTGCCGGGGCAGCTGATCACATTGGCGCGGCCGGGTTCGGGGATGGGGGTATGGCTGTTGGTCAGGGCGTCCGCCAGGGCGATCCGCGCGGCCTGGCCGGCTTCTTCCTGGCCGGTGCCGGTGGTGGCGGCGCGGAAGGCGAGGCTGCCGGGGCTGTAGGCGATGCTCGCGGCGAGGTCCGGCGTGGGGTTGCTGTGCGGCGAGGCGGCGAGGAGGATGCCGGTTCCCGCGGCGATTCGGCCGGTGCCGAACAGGTTGTTCATGGAGGTGACGCAGATGACGCTGCCGCCGTTTTTATCCAGCGCCATGAAGCCGGCTGAGGCAGGCAGGGTTTCGAAGGCCGGGGTGGTGATGGGCAGGCTCGCGGTGGCATAGCCGGCGGTGCTGCCGGCCACCGGCGCGGCGAATTGCGGGGCGGCGGCGGCAAGATCGGCGGCGGTCAAGCCGCCGCCGGCGGCGTTCGCGGCGGTGACGAAGCTTCGCGCGAAGCTGCCGGCGTAAAACCCCTGCACGCCTTGGGTACGCAGCACTTCGAGCGTCGCGGCGAGGTCCGGCTGGGCCAGCGTGGCATTGGCCGGGAGCAGCGTGCCGCCGGGGGCGAAAATGGCGGCGGCGGCGGGGTCGGCGATGAAGGCCTGGCCGACAGTCTGCAGGTCGGATTCGAGGGCGGGCGAGAGCTCGGCGCTGGCGGCCAGACGTTCGGCGGGGACAATGACGGAGGCGCTCGGCAGCTCGCCGTAGCGCGCCTGTAATGCCAGCAAGCCGCGCGCCAGCGTGGGCACGGCGGCCGGGCGGTCGCCGCTTGCGGCGCCGGGAGAGCCGGCGGGGAAGAGCAGGGCGACAGGCGGCTGCATTTGGCCGGAGGCATCCGGCATTTTGATCAGGCAGGCGCCGCCGCCGCCCAGCCCGCCGCGTGAGGGCAGGGTGACGGCCTGGGCGAAGCCTTCGGCCGCCGCGGCATCGGCCGCGTTGCCACCCTGGTTGAGGATCTGCCGGCCCGTGATGGCGGCCTGCGGCTCATCGGCCACGGCATAGCCGAATACGGTGCGGGTGGTGCCGGGGGTGGTGGTAGCATCCATCCCGAGAAGCTGGTGGCTGACGCCATGGGTGATGCCGCAGCCGGTAAGCCCGGTGAGCAAGGCAAGGGTGGCGGCGGTGGCGATATGGCGGAATCCGGTTTGCAAGATGAGGCGCCCCTGAAGCTGGTATGGGAATCTTGGTGACAGGCTGATTAGCCGCGAAAATCCGTCACGTCCATTATGCGGCGGATGGCCCGAAGGGGATGATCCGCGCCAGGCCCTCGCGCGCCCGGGCGCGGAATTTGCCCTCGCGCGCCCGGGCGCGGAATTTGCCCTCGCGCGCCTGCGCGCGGAATTTGCCAATGCGCCCCACGCTTTGCAGCCGCCGGTCGAGGAAGGCCAGCGTCGCCTCGGCTTCCGGGCTTTCATCGCTGAGCCAGAACAGCAAGGTGGCGAGCCAGACGGCGCTCAAGGTGAAACGCTTGGTGTACCAGGAAAAATCCGCCGATTGATCGCGCGCGGCGAACCAGATGGAGTCCGCGGTGGCGGCGATGATGCGGGCGAGGCGCGGGGCCTGGGTGGGCAGAGCCAGGCGGGCCATGGCGCGGCGGAGGGCTTCCTTATCCCCCGCCATCTGTTCCAGCCGGAGCGCGATCGTGCCGCGCACGCGGGCGGTGAGCCCGCCTTCCAGGGTTTGCGCTGCCGCGATCATGCGCTGGTCGGCCAGTGCAAAGGTGGCTTCAATCATGTCCGCATCGCTGGCGAAGAGCAGTTTCGCCTCATCCGGGTCGCGGCCGAGATCGCGCAGCGCCTGGCGCAGCGCCTGGCTGGTCCAGCCGTCAAACGCTGTGTTGGGCAGCAGCGCATCGAGCAGTTTCGCGGCTTCGGGGTCGATTTCCATCACAGCTCCACGGGGTAGCGTTCCAGCTCCTCGGTATAGCCGAAGGCGGCGAAATTTTCCACGCGGCTGGGGTAGAGCCGCCCATCCAGATGGTCGGCCTCGTGCTGTAGCACGCGGGCGGGGAAGTTTTCGAGGATTTCGTCGAGGGGTTCGCCCTCGGCGGTGAGGCCGGTGAGGCGGAGTCTGGTATAGCGCGGCACGGCGCCGCGCAGGCCGGGCACGGAGAGGCAGCCTTCCCAGCCGGTTATCGTTTCCGCTGTCAGCGGGGTGAGAACGGGGTTGATAAGGGCGCGGAGCGGCATGGCCAGGCCGCTGCCCGAGCGGCCGGGCGGGATGTGGAAGATAAGCAGGCGCAGCGGCACGTGCACCTGGGTCGCCGCCAGGCCGACACCACCGGCATCGGCCAGTGTTTCGGTCATGTCCGCGATCAGGCGGCGGATTTCGGGTGCCGTGGGGTCTGACACCGGGGAAGCAGCCTCGCGCAGGACAGGGTGGCCCATGCGGGCTATTTTGAGGATCGCCATGGCGGCATGATTGCCCCGCCAGAAATGATTTGGCGAGTGTGAAATTTGTGCTATAGGCCGCCCACAGTTCGTGGAAACGGCCCCCATTGGCCGTGATCTGCGTTTGCCCGGTTCAATATTTTTGTGGAGCAGATAGCCCAGTGCAAGTTCTCGTTCGTGACAACAACGTCGATCAGGCGCTCAAAGCGCTTAAAAAGAAGCTGCAGCGTGAAGGCGTGTTCCGCGAGATGAAGCTCCGCCGCCATTACGAGAAGCCTTCCGAGCGCCGCGCCCGTGAAGCGGCCGAGGCCGTACGTCGCGCCCGCAAGATGGAGCGCAAGCGCATCGAGCGCGAAGGCTTCTAAAACTCCTTGGGGTTAGCCAGTTATGAACCGCAGGTGCCGCGCATCTGCGGTTTTTGGTGTTTGCCCGGAGTCGCCGTTTTGCTCAGGCTCGCCGTTTGGGATGCGCCGACACTGGCCTAGCCTTTCCGTAGCACCAGCAGATGTGTTCCATCCCCCTGTTCCAGCAGCTCCAGCGGGTCGTGCCCCTGGTCCGCCGCCGCCCGGGGTACGTTGCGCAGCGGGTCTTCGCCTTTGAGGCGCACCAGCAGAATCTGCCCGGTCTCGATCGTATCAAGGGCCAGCCGGGTGCGCACATAGGTCATGGGGCAGGTTTCGGCTGTTATATCGATGGCCTTGTCATGCGCGGGGAGGGTGGAGAATGGCATGTTCATTTTCTGATAAGGCTGGACCGGAGCAACAAGTTGGGCCACAAGGCTCCGCGATGGATATCAGCATCGAGCGCCTGTGCATAGAGAACGGGCTGAAGATGACAGGCCCGCGCCGGGTGATAGCGCGCGTGTTGTCCGAGGCGACCGACCACCCGGATGTGGATGAGCTGCACCGGCGGGCGAATCGTGTCGATCCGCAGATTTCGCTGGCGACCGTGTATCGTACGGTCAGGCTCCTGGAATCCAAGGGTATTTTATCGCGCCGGGACCTCGGCAGCCGCCGCGCGCGCTATGAGCCGAGTGCCGACAAGCATCATTTTCACCTCGTCGACAAGGATAACGGCTCGGTGGTGGAGTTTTCCGCGCCGCAGGCCGAAGCCTTGCTGCGCGACATTGCCGCGGAGCAGGGTTTCGATATCGATGTTATCAAGATCGAGCTGTATGGCCGCCGGGTGGTTGGCAAGTGAACCAGCATCTCATTTCCAAATTGCCGCGTTTCACCGTGGGTAATGCCGCTCCGGGCTTTGCCGAGCTGCGCGCCAGTAATCTCGGCGTGCGGCTCGCGGCCCACCAGGACGAGCTGGATGCGGTGCAGGCGCTACGCTACCAGGTTTTTTACGCCGAAATGGGCGCCAGGGCGGATGCGGCAACGGTGGCGAGCCAGCGCGACCGCGATGGGTTCGACGCCATCGCCGATCATCTGCTGGTGGTCGACCACGATCTCGGCGAAGGGCCGGGGAGTGTGGTCGGGACCTACCGGCTGATCCGCGAGGAGGCGGCGGCGCGGTATGGCCGGTTCTACTCCGAGAGCGAATACGATATTTCCGCTCTGAACAGCTTTGCCGGGCGCAAGCTTGAGCTGGGCCGGAGCTGTACCGCCACGGCCTATCGCTCGCGCGCCGTGCTGCAATTGCTGTGGCGCGGCATTGCCGCCTATGTGTTCCATTATGGTATCGACCTGATGTTCGGCTGTGCCTCGCTCGCCGGCACAGACCCCGATGCGCTGGCGACCGAACTGACCTACCTCGCCACCCACCACCTGGCTCCCCCGGCCATTCGCCCGCGCGCGCTGCCTGGCCGCTATGTTGAGATGCGCCGGACCGATCCGGAGGCGGTGAGCCCCAAAAAGGCGTTGCTGCACCTGCCGCCGCTGATAAAAGGCTATTTGCGGCTGGGCGGGTTTGTCGGCGATGGGGCGGTGATCGACGAGCAGTTCAACACCACCGACATATCGATTGTGGTGCAGACCGATCTGGTCACCGATAAATATTACCGGCATTACGAGCGGGACGCGCGCTAGAACCGCGCACGAGCCGGCTTGGACAAGGATTAGATGATGGCTGAAGATGATCTGAGCGTTCCGGATTCGCTGTTGCCCTATGAGGAATGGACGCAGGATGCGCTGCGCCAGGTGGTGGTGAGCGCGGTGCGCCATGCCGCGATGCAGGGCCTGCCGGGTGGGCACCATTTCTATGTCACCTTCAAGACCGGCTATCCCGGCGTGCAGATCCCCGACCGGCTGCGCGCGCAATACCCGGATGAGATGACCATCGTGCTGCAGCACCAGTTCCATGGCCTGAACGTGGACGAGGCCGGGCAGGTCATGTCGGTGAGCCTGAGCTTTTCCGGCGTGCCCTCGACATTGCTCATCCCCTTCGCCGCCATAAGCAGCTTCGCCGATCCGGAGGTGCGCTTTGGACTGCAATTCGAGGTTATGGTGCCCGAGCCGGTGAAGGCTGCGGACATGCCGGCGCCAGAGGGGGATGATGTGCCCTCGCGCCTGACCGATGGCCCCGCGGATGTAGTGAGCCTGGATGCCTTCCGGAAGAGACAGAAAGACTGAAGCGATGAACGCCCTGCCCAAACGCTCCCCTGGTTTCGCCTATTCGCCGATGTTCCCGCTGGGCGAGGATACGACCACTTACCGCAAGCTCGATATCGCCGGTGTCTCAACCATCGAGGTCGAAGGCAAAACGGTGCTCAGGGTCAAGGCCGATGCGCTTTCGGAGCTGGCGTTCGCGGCATTCCACGATGTCTCGCATCTGCTGCGCCCGGCGCATCTCGCACAGCTCGCGAAAATCCTCGATGACTCGGAGGCATCCGAGAATGACCGCTACGTGGCGATGGAGTTTTTGAAGAATGCGGTGATAGCCGCGCGGGGCGTGCTGCCAATGTGCCAGGATACCGGCACGGCGCTGGTCTTCGGCAAAAAGGGCCAGCGCGTCTGGGTGGAAGGCGATGAGGAGGAGGCATTCTCCTGGGGTGTGGCGCGCACCTATACCGAGACCAATCTGCGCTACAGCCAGATGGCGCCGCTCACCATGTTCGAGGAGAAGAACACCGGCAATAATCTGCCGGTGCAGTTTGACATTCTGGCCGCACCCGGTGAGCACCATGCCGATGAGTTTCATCTGCAGTTCATCGCCAAGGGTGGTGGCTCGGCCAACAAGACCTACCTGTTCCAGGAAACCCGCGCGACGCTAACGCCGGAGAAGATTTACACATTCCTCGAACAGAAAATCAAAACGCTCGGGACTTCGGCCTGTCCGCCGTACCATCTATGCATCGTCATCGGCGGCACTTCAGCCGAGCTGAATTTGAAGACCGTGAAGCTGGGCTCGACGAAATATCTCGACAACCTGCCAACATCCGGCGATGCCACCGGCCATGCCTTCCGCGATACCGAGATGGAGCAGAAGGTGCTGGCGCTGACGCAGAAAATCGGCATCGGCGCGCAATTCGGCGGCAAGTATTTTTGCCATGACGTGCGGGTGATCCGCCTGCCGCGCCACGGTGCCAGCCTGCCAATCGGGCTTGGCGTGTCCTGCTCCGCCGACCGCCAGGTGAAGGCCAAAATCACGAAGGATGGGGTTTTTCTGGAACAGCTAGAGACCAACCCGGCCAAATACCTGCCAGAGATTACCGAAGAACATCTCGGCGGTGAGGTGGTCGCCATCGACCTTAACCAGCCAATGGCGGATATTCTGGCCAGGCTGTCGCAATACCCCATCAAGACCCGGGTGGCGCTGACCGGCACCATAGTGGTGGCGCGCGACATTGCCCATGCCAAGCTGAAAGAGCGGCTCGATGCCGGGCAGGGCATGCCGGATTACATGAAGAACCACCCGGTCTATTATGCCGGCCCGGCGAAAACCCCCGAGGGCCTGCCGACGGGCAGCTTCGGCCCGACCACGGCGGGACGCATGGATAGCTATGTCGCGGAATTCCAGAAAGCCGGCGGCTCGCTGGTGATGCTTGCCAAGGGTAATCGCAGCAAGGCCGTGCGCGATGCCTGCCATGAATATGGCGGTTTTTATCTCGGCTCCATCGGCGGCCCCGCGGCGGTGCTGGCGGAGCAGAATATCACCAAGGTCGAGGTTCTGGAATATCCCGAACTCGGCATGGAGGCGATCTGGAAAATCGAGGTGAAGGACTTCCCGGCCTTCATTGTGGTCGATGACAAAGGCAATGACTTCTTTGCCGATCTGGCCTGAGGTATCATGAAATTCACCGTTGACCGTATCGACCATGTCGTGATGATCTGCCGTGACCTGCAGGTAACCGCCGGATGGTACCAGCGCGTGCTGGGCATGGAACGCGAGGAGTATGGCGGCAAAAACCGCACGGCCCTGCGTTTCGGCGCCCAGAAGATCAACCTGCATGAGGCCGGTCACGAGGTCATCCCGCACGCGCATGAGGCTAAACCAGGCGCGCTGGACATGTGCTTCGTCGTTGCCGTGGGCCCGGAAGATGTCATCGCCCAGCTCCACTCCTGCGGCGTCTCCATCGAGCGCGGCCCGGTCTCGCGCATTGGCGCGCTCGGCGATATCATGTCGGTCTACTGCCGCGACCCCGATGGCAATCTGATCGAACTCGCATCGTATCTCGGGGCTTAATTATGGTTTGTGCCGCAAGGGGCTTCGCCCCCTGCACCCCCACCAAGGGCCGAAAGGCCCTTGGATCCCACCCGGCTCTGGAAAAGAGAGGCCCTCACCAGTACGTATGTTTCACAGCTGCGGACGGGCCTCCCTTTTCCAGAGCCGAATTGACGGGTTTCCAAAGGCCTCAGGCCTTTGGTGGGGGGTGCAGGGGGGCAAAGCCCCCTTGCGGCACAAACCCATGAATTTATCTGAGTTCGATTACGAGTTGCCGTCGGATCGCATCGCGGTGGCGCCGGCGCGGCCGCGGGATGCGGCGCGGTTGCTGCATGTGGGGGCGGGGCTTGCGGATTATGTGGTGCGCGATCTGGCTTTGCTGTTGCGGCCGGGTGATTTGCTGGTGGTGAATGATACGAAGGTGATACCGGCGCAGCTCAGCGCGATGCGCGGGGGGGCGCGGATCGGCATTACGTTGGACCGGCGGCTGGATGATGGCTCGTGGCGGGTTTTGTTGCGTAATGCCAGGCGGGTGAAGGCGGGCGATGTTCTGGTGATTGACCCTGATTTTTCCGCGTGTGTTCTGGAGATTCTGGAAGGCGGCGCGGCGCTGCTGCGGTTTGAGGCGGAGGATTTTTATGCCGCCCTGGCGCGGAGCGGCGCGCTGGCCTTGCCGCCTTACATCGCGCGGCCGGAGGGGATAACCGAGCGCGACAAGGCGGATTATCAGACGATGTTCGCGGCGCATGAGGGGGCGGTGGCCGCACCCACGGCAGGGCTGCATTTCACGCCGGAGCTGCTGGCGGCGGCGCAGGCGCGTGGCGTGGAGGTTGTGCGGGTGACGCTGCATGTCGGCGCCGGCACGTTTCTGCCGGTGCGGGTCGAGGATGTATCGCGCCATGCGATGCATGCCGAGCGTGGTTTTGTAACGGCGGCGGCGGCGGCGAAAATAAATACCACGCGGGCGGCGGGCGGGCGGATCGTGGCGGTGGGCACCACGGCGTTGCGGCTCATCGAGAGTGCGGCGGATGCGGCGGGGGAGGTGCACGCGTTTGACAGCGAGACCTCGATTTTTATCCTGCCTGGATATCGCTTCAAGGTTGCGGATGTTCTGTTCACCAATTTCCATTTGCCGAAATCGACATTGCTGATGCTGGTTTCGGCTTTTGCCGGTATTGAGCGTATACGTGCGGCCTATGCCCATGCCATTGCGGCGGGTTACCGTTTTTATTCCTATGGCGATGCCTGTCTGCTGGAGCGCGTATGAGTTTTTCGTTTGATCTCCTGGCCACTGACGGCGCCGCCCGCGCCGGGGTGCTGCATACGGCGCATGGCGATGTTCCCACGCCCACCTTCATGGCGGTCGGCACGGCCGGCACGGTGAAGGCCATGACGGCCGATGCGGTGCGCGCCACGGGTGCGAAAATCGTGCTGGGAAACACCTATCATCTCATGCTGCGCCCTGGCGCGGAGCGTGTGGAACGGCTGGGCGGGCTGCATAAGATGATGGACTGGTCTGGCCCAATCCTTACCGATAGCGGCGGATTCCAGATCATGTCGCTGGCCAAACTACGCAAGTTGGACGAAACCGGGGTGACGTTCCGGTCTCACATCGATGGCGCGGCCTATCATCTCACGCCGGAGCGTTCGATGGAGATTCAGTACCAGCTGGATGCCACCATCACCATGGTGCTCGATGAATGTACCAAATTTCCCGCCACGCATGCGGAGGCGGCGGCTTCGATGCGGCTGTCCACGCGCTGGGCCAGACGCTCGCGCGATGCCTTTGTGCGGCGCGAGGGCTATGGACAATTCGGTATCATGCAGGGCTCCACGTTCAAGGATTTACGCGAGGAGTCGGCGGAGGCGTTGAACGCGCTGGAATTCGAGGGCTATGCCATAGGCGGGCTTGCCGTGGGTGAGGGCCAGGCGGAGATGTTCGCGGTGCTGGACTACGCCACTGATCTGCTGCCCGCGCGCAAGCCGCGCTATCTGATGGGCGTGGGTACGCCCGATGATCTGCTCGGCGCCGTGGCGCGCGGGGTGGACATGTTCGATTGCGTGATGCCGACCCGTGCCGGACGCACCGCGCGGGCGTTCACTTCACGCGGGATTTTCAACATGCGGAATGCGAAGTTCCAGGATGATGCGCGTCCGCTCGATGAAGGCTGCGTGTGCCTGGCCTGCACGCGCCACAGCCGCGCCTATTTGCATCATCTGTTCCGTTGCGAGGAAATGCTCGGGCCGATGCTGCTCACGGCGCATAACCTCACCTATTACCAGAGCCTGATGCAAGGCGGCCGCGCGGCGATTCTCGTTGGTGGCTATACGGCCTATTGTGATAAAACGCGCGCGGGCTGGACCGAGGGAGCAGAGGCATGACCGATGACCGCTACAGCGGATTGCAACAGCTTGGGCAGCAGGCGGTAGCGCCCGCGCGCCCCGAAGAGGCGGTGCTGGAGCGCGTGGCGGCCGAGACGGGCGGCAAAAATGCCGTGGTGCGCTTCACCTGTCCGGAATTCACATCGCTCTGTCCGATGACCGGCCAGCCCGATTTCGCGCATATCGTCATCGACTATATTCCCGATGAGTGGCTGGTGGAGAGCAAATCGCTAAAACTGTTCTTCCAGAGTTTTCGTAATCATGGGGCGTTTCATGAGGCCTGCACGCTCAACATTGCCGACCGGTTGATCGCGCTGCTGGCGCCGAAATGGCTGCGGATCGGCGCCTATTGGTATCCGCGCGGCGGCATGCCCATCGATGTGTTCTGGCAAACATCCGCGCCGCCCGAAAACGCCTGGATTCCCGACCAGGGCGTGGCCCCTTACCGTGGCCGGGGCTAGTCTCAAAGCAAAGATCGCCGCGCGCGCCGCTGGCTGCGGCTTCGACGCCATAGGGTTCACCCGCGCCGTTCTGCCGCCGGAACGCGCCGCCGGGTTGCACGAATTTCTGGCCGCCGGGCAGCATGGCAGCATGGGCTGGATGGCGGCGCGGGCCGCGCAGCGTGCCGACCCGCAGAGGCTCTGGCCCGAGGCGCTGAGCGTGATTTCACTCGGGCTCTCTTACGCCCCGCCGGGCGACGCGCTGGCGAATCTGGTGCGGCCGGAGGTAGGAAATATCTCGGTCTATGCGCGCAACCGGGATTATCATGACATTGTAAAAGGTAAGCTCAAGCATCTGGCGCAATTTATCGCGGCGCAGGGCGCGGGTGTAAAAGTGTTCGTGGATACGGCGCCGGTGATGGAAAAGCCGCTGGCGGCGCAGGCCGGGCTGGGCTGGCAGGGCAAGCATACCAATCTGGTCTCGCGCAGCCATGGCTCCTGGCTGTTCCTGGGTGAGATTTTCACCACGCTGGCGCTGGCGCCGGATGCGCCGGGGCAGGATTCCTGTGGCTCCTGCCAGGCCTGCCTTACCGCCTGCCCGACAGCGGCATTTCCCGCACCTTACAAATTGGACGCGCGGCGCTGCATCTCCTACCTGACCATCGAGCATGACGGGCCGATTCCGGAAGAATTCCGTGCCGCCATGGGCAACCGGATTTATGGCTGCGATGACTGCCTGGCGGTATGCCCGTGGAATAAATTCGCGGCGGCGGGGCGTGAGGCGAAGCTGCACCATCGCGCAGAGCTGACCGCACCCAAGCTGGCGGAGCTCGCCATGCTGGATAATGCCGGATTCCGGGTAAAGTTTTCCGGCTCGCCGATCAAGCGCATCGGGCGGAACCGCTTTATCCGCAATGTCGCCATCGCCATCGGTAACAGCGCCAGCCTGGCCTTGCTCCCCACTGCGCGGGGCCTCGCGGCGGACCACAGCGCTATGGTGGCGGAGGCCGGCGCCTGGGCGGTTGCGCGCTTGCTTCCCTTCATTCAGTAAAACCGCTATTTCCCGCGTATGAGCTGGCTCACCGAATTCGTCCGTCCCAAAATCCGTACCCTGCTTGGCCGCAAGGAGGCGCCGGATAATCTCTGGCATCAATGTCCCTCCTGCCAGCAGATGATCTTCCATCGCGAGCTGGAGGCGGCGCGCAAGGTGTGCCCGCATTGCGGCCACCACATGCGCGCCACCGCCACTGAGCGTCTGGCCTGGACGTTTGACGATGGCGCCTATACCCGCATTGATCTGCCCAAGGCGGTGCACGACCCGCTCAAATTCCGCGACCAGAAAAAATATGCCGACCGGCTGCGCGAGGCGCGTGACAAGACCAAGCAGGATGACGGGCTGCTGGTGGCGCACGGGCTTATCGGCGGCAACCGCGCTGTCGTCGCGGCAATGTCCTTTGAATTCATGGGCGGCTCCATGGGCTCCGGCGTGGGTGAGGGGCTGGTGGCCGCGGCCAGGCTCGCCGTGCTGCAGGCCGCGCCGCTCATCGTGTATACCGCGTCGGGCGGGGCGCGGATGCAGGAAGGTGCGATCAGCCTGATGCAGATGCCGCGCTCGATCATCGCCACACAGATGGTGAAGGAAGCCGGGCTGCCCTATATCGTGGTGCTGACCGACCCGACTACGGGTGGCGTCACCGCCTCCTTCGCCATGCTGGGGGATATTCAGATCGCCGAGCCGAACACGTTGATCGGCTTTGCCGGCGCGCGCGTTATCGAGCAGACAGTGCGCGAGAAGCTGCCGCCGGGTTTTCAGCGCGCGGAATATCTGTTCCAGCACGGCATTATCGACATGGTGGTGAAGCGCGGTGAGCTGAGCGCGACGCTGGCGCGGCTGATCGCGCTGACCACGGCGCATAAGCGCGCGGCTTGAACGACGAGGCGGCCTCGCCGGCGCGGGTGCGGGCCGATGCGGCGCTGGCCCGGCTGCATGGGCTTTACCCCAAGCTGATCGATTTGCGGCTGGAACGGCTGCAGCGCCTGCTGGGCGATCTGGGCAATCCGGAGCAGCATCTGCCGCCGGTTATTCATGTCGCGGGCACTAACGGCAAGGGCTCGGTCTGCGCCTTTGCCCGCGCGGTGGCCGAGGCTGCGGGGTTGCGCGTACACGTGTTCACTTCGCCGCATCTGGTGCGGTTCAATGAACGTATTCGCCTGGCGGGCGCGCTGGTGACCGATGAGCGGCTGGCCGAGGCGCTGGATGCCATCGAGGCGGCAAACGGGCCGGCGCAGATTACCGTTTTTGAAGCCATCGCCGCCGCCGCGTTCTGGCTGTTTGCGCGGGTGCCGGCGGATCTCTGCATTGTCGAGGTGGGCTTAGGCGGACGGCTGGATGCCACAAATGTCGTCACCCCCGTGGCCTGTGCCATCACCTCGATCTCGCTCGACCATCAGGATTTTCTGGGCACGACTTTAGCCGGGATCGCGGGTGAGAAGGCAGGGATCATCAAGTCCGGCGTGCCGGTTGTTACCTGCCTTCAGCCGCCGGAGGCGGCGACACGGATCGCCGCCGAGGCCGAGGCTCTCGGCGCGCCGTTGCTGTTGCAGGACCAGGATTGGACAATTTCCCCCCTGGGCGATGGCGCGGTGTTTGATGGTTTTTTACGCCTCCCCGAACTGGGGCTGCGAGGCGCGCATCAGGCGCAAAATGCCGGCATCGCCTTGGCGGCTTTGCGCGCGGCGGGGATTTGGCCGGCGCCGGAAATTGTGGCGCGCGGCGTGGCGGCGGCTGAATGGCCGGCGCGGCTGCAACGTCTGCATGGCAGGCTGGCGGCCTTGCTGCCGGAAGGCTCGGAATTATGGCTGGATGGCGCCCATAATCCTGGCGGCGCCGAGGTTCTGGCAACTCAGCTTGCCGCCTGGCCCGGCCCGACGGTGCTGGTGCTGGGCATGAAGCAGAGCAAGGATGTGGGCGAAGTCGCGCGCATCCTCGCCCCGCATGCCGCGGCACTCTATGCCGTGGCCGAGCCGGAGCAGCATCTCGCCTTGCCGGTGGAAAAAATCATCGAGGCATCGGGTGGCCGCGCCATTCCCGGCCCGGATGTACGCGGCGCCCTGAGACAGATACAGCACCCGGCGCGGGTGCTGATCTGCGGCAGCCTGTATCTGGCCGGTGAGGTTTTGAAGCTCGACGCGCCCTGTTAGGGCGGTAGCATCCGGCGCAGCCAGGCGGCCAGATGCTCAAAGTCAAAGCTGCCAGCTTCATACAAACCCGCGATAAAATCGTAGGTTTCGTCAGGGTCGGCCTGCATGCCGGCGCCATTGATAACCAGGAAAGTATAGGTGACGGCAAACGCCGTGCGCTTATTGCCGTCAATGAACGGGTGATTCTGCGCAAGGCTTTCCCATAGCGCGGCGGCCTCTTCGGGCAGGCCGGCATAATACCCCGTCTGCGGGCGGTACAGGGCTGCGTCCAGCAAGCCTGGATCACGCACGCCATGGCCCCCCGCCATATCGCTCGATCTGGTCCTCATGAATGGCCAAGACCTCGTTGACGGTCAGGTACTGCGTCATTCAGCCAGTTTTTTATAGAGTGTCCCGAATTTTTCGTGGCTCGCCTGATAGGCGGCCATTACATTGTCGCGCGGCTTTCCCTGCCTGCGCTTCTCGATCAGGTCAGCGAGCGCCTCATCCACCAGCGCCTGCAACTACCGCCCCTCGCTTTGCGCGAGATTGCGGATCACGGATAGAATCTCCGAATTCACCTGGATTGCGAATTTCTCACGGGTCCGGGTCGTCATGGCACACCTCAAATTGTATCATGATATGTCAAGATGACGCCCGCCCCGCTTTAATGTCCCCACTTTAACGCACGAAGAACTCCGCCTCGGTCTGAGCCTTGATCTGCTCGATCGTGACATCCGGCGCATGTTCGAGCAGGACCAGACCCGGTGTGCCGCCCTTGTTCACCTCGAATACGGCGAGGTCGGTGATGATTTTGCTCACCACCCCCTTGCCGGTCAGCGGCAGGGTGCATTGCTTCAGCAGCTTGGGCTCACCCTTGGCGGTATGCTCCATCAGGATCACGACGCGCTTCACGCCCGCCACCAGATCCATCGCGCCGCCCATGCCCTTCACCATTTTGCCCGGAATGGACCAGTTGGCGAGGTCGCCCTGTTCGGAGACCTGCATGGCGCCGAGGATGGAGATGTCGATATGGCCGCCGCGGATCATCGCAAAGGAGTCGGAGGAGGAGAAGAAGCTGGTGGTCGGCAATGTGGTGACGGTTTGTTTGCCGGCATTGATGAGGTCGGCGTCTTCCTCGCCCTCATAAGGGAAGGGGCCCATGCCGAGCATGCCGTTCTCGGACTGCAGCTGGATGCTGATGCCAGAAGGCAGGTTGTTGGCCACCAGCGTGGGGATGCCGATGCCGAGATTGACGTACCAGCCGTCTTCCAGCTCGCTGGCGGCCTTGATGGCCATTTCTTCGCGTGTCCATGGCATGTTATGCGGCCCTCTTGCGTACGGTGCGCTGTTCGATGCGTTTTTCCACATGGTCGAGTTTGACGATGCGTTTGACGAACACGCCCGGTGTATGGACGTGGTCGGGGTCGATCTCGCCGGGTTCGACCAGCAGCTCGACCTGCGCCACGGTGGTTTTGGCCGCGGTGGCGATCACCGGGTTAAAATTGCGCGCGGTTTTGCGGTACACGAGATTGCCCTCGGTATCGGCCTTCCAGGCATGGATGATGGCCAGATCAGCGAACAGCCCTTGTTCCATCACATAATGCCGCCCGTTGAATTCGCGGGTTTCCTTGCCTTCGGCGATTTGCGTGCCATAGCCGGTGGCGGTGAAGAAGGCGGGGATGCCGGCCCCGCCGGCGCGGATGCGCTCGGCCAATGTGCCCTGCGGGTTGAACTCGATTTCCAGCTCGCCGGCGAGGTATTGCTTGGCGAAGGTCGCGTTCTCGCCCACGTAGGAGGAGATCATCTTCTTCACCTGCCGGGTTTCCAGCAGAATACCCAAACCAACGCCGTCGATACCCGCATTGTTGGAGATGATGGTCAGCCCCTTCACCCCGGACTCGCGGATGGCGAGGATGAGCGCCTCGGGGATGCCGCACAGGCCGAACCCGCCGGCCATCAGCGTCATATCGTCATGCAACAGCCCGGCCAGAGCCGCCGCCGCATCGGGAAAAATTTTAGAGACCGCCATGCTTCCTCGCTTCTTGACCGGACAATTTTCGCTCAGCAGCTATTGCCGGGCGCCTGTTGCTGTCAAGCGCCCGAACTCTACTGGATGGGGCATTACCGCTCCAGGCACATCGCCACGCCCATGCCGCCGCCGATGCAGAGGGTGGCGAGGCCTTTTTTGGCGTCGCGCTTGCCCATCTCGTGCAGCAGGGTGACCAGAATGCGCGCGCCCGAGGCGCCGATCGGGTGGCCGATGGCAATCGCCCCGCCATTGACGTTTACCTTCGCCGGGTCGAGGCCAAGCTCCTTGTTCACGGCGGCGGCCTGGGCGGCGAAGGCCTCATTGGCCTCGATGAGGTCGAGATCGGCGACATTCCACCCGGCCCGCTCCAGCGCCTTGCGCGTGGAGGGGATCGGGCCGGAGCCCATCAGCGCCGGGTCGACGCCGGCGGTGGCGAAGCTGGCGATGCGCGCGAGCGGGGTGAGGCCGCGCCGCGCCGCTTCCCGGGCGCTCATCACCACCAGTGCCGCCGCGCCATCATTGATGCCCGAGGCATTCCCGGCCGTGACCGTGCCGTCCTTCTGGAAAGCCGGTTTCAGCTTGGCCAGCCCCTCGGCGGTCGTGTCGGGGCGGATGTATTCATCCTGCTCCACCACCACATCGCCCTTGCGGGTGGTCAGCGTCACGGGTGCGATTTCGTCCTTGAATTTGCCAGCCTTCTGGGCGGCGCCGGCCTTCTGCTGCGAGCCCAGCGCCAGCGCGTCCTGCTCGGCGCGGGTGATCTGCCAGTGCCGGGCCACGTTCTCGGCGGTCACGCCCATATGGTAGCCATGGAAGGCATCCCACAGCCCATCCCTGATCATGGTGTCGATCAGGCCGAGATCGCCCATCTTGGTGCCGGCGCGCAAATGCGCGGCGTGCTGCGACTGGCTCATGCTTTCCTGGCCGCCGGCCAGCACGATGGATGATTCCCCTGACATGATCTGCTGCGCCGCGAGCGCCACGGTACGCAGGCCCGAGCCGCAGACCTGGTTGATGCCAAAGGCCGTCTTGCTGTCCGGAATGCCGGCGGCTCGAGCGGCCTGGCGGGCCGGGTTCTGGCCTTGCCCGGCGGTCAGCACCTGGCCGAGGATCACCTCGTCGACATCGCCGGGTTGCAGGCCGGCACGCTCCAGCGCGGCCTTCAGGGCGACGGTGCCGAGAATATGGGCGGGAGTCGTGCCGAAGGCACCATTGAAGCTGCCGACAGGGGTACGGGCGGCCGAGACGATGACGATGTCTTCCATGGCTTTGTCCTTTATCGAGGAGTTTGTCCTATCATAGGCCGCGCGCCCAGGACGCGAAAGGCTGCCACAGCGCGGTTTGCGCATTTGTACCGGCAACCATGCCGATATGGCCGGCCGGGGGCGAAATGACGCTGCAATGGGGCAGTTTTTTCGCGAGGGCCTGGGCCGAGGCGGCGGGGACCAGCCGGTCGCGTCCCGGAATGGCACAGAAACTGGGGATGTTCAGCGCCTCGGGTGTCACCGCCAGCCCGGCCACGCGCCAGTTTCCCCGCCCCGGCGTGTTGGCGCCGTACCAGCCGCCGAGTGCCTCGCGCGCCACCGGGGCGGCGAGCGGCACGCCATCGGCCAGCCAGTCCTCCATCGCGACGAAGCGCCGGGCGCGAGGCTGGGTTTTGTCCTGGTCCGCGAAGTCGCGGTATTTATCGCCGACGCCGAACGGGTCGACCATGGCGAAAATCGTGTTCAGCGCATCGATGGGCAGGGTGCCGTTGAATTGCAGCAAGGGCTCCAGGGCGGGCAGGGCCTCGGCCACGCGGCGCGCGGCTTGCGGGTCCTCGGCATGGAAGTCCCAGGGGGTGGCGAGCAGCGCCAGGCCGCTTACCTTGCCGGTGCCCTGGACGCGCAAGGCGGCGGCGAGGGCCAGCAGGCCGCCCATGCAGTAGCCGGCCAGGATGACCGGGCCGGGGATGGCGGCGAGCGCCCGCTCCAGCCGCCCGGCAATATAGTCGGTCAGCGTGAAATGCCGCTCCACCGCGCCGGGCCAGCCCCAGTCAAGCAAATAGGGGTGCAGCCCCTCGGCCGCCAGCCAGCGCAGCATGGAGGCGTCTTCCATCAGGTCCAGTACATAGGCGCGGTTGATCAGGCTGGGGACGAATAATACGGCCGGCCCGGCGCCGCCATAATCGAGCAGGCGGGATTCCTGTTCCTCCCACAGTACCGGAGGGTCGCGGATGTCCCGCGTATAAGGGTCGGCCCGGTACGCGGCGATGCCGGCAATCAGCGCACTGTCGGCCCGCAAGGTCTCCTCAAAGGCCGCGCGCAGGGTCTCCGGATCCGGCATCGGCGGGGCGCTGCCCGGATTTGCCGTCCATGAAATCGGCCAGGCGCTGTTCCAGTTCAGCGACGCGGCGGTTGAGCTGTTCGATTTCAGCCAGGCCAAGCTGAGATGCAGCAGCAGTGGCCGGGGGCCGCGGCGGCTCAGCGGGGCCGGCGCTTCCGGGCGTGGCGCGGTCATGCGGCAGCAGCGCGGCGGCCACGTTGGCCGCCTGCGCCCAGAGTGCCATGGTGGCGGCCCAGGTTTCGCGCAATTCCCGGTCCGCGGCCATGGCGGTCAGCTCGCTTTGCCACATGGCCACGAGGTGCCTGGCCAGTTTGTCGTCCATGCTGCATCGGTTCCTGCTCGCCCGCTCTTCGCTCCCTAGCGCGATCCGCGCATCGCCGCCATAAGGCTGGGCCAGCATGATGCTGTGCAACGCACAAAATTCGTGTTTTTATGCGGAATGACACGCAATATACGCCAAACGGAATGGAAGATGAGTTCATGAAACAAACGGGAGACACGTCCGCGCAGCCTGTGATCGTGAAAAAATACGCCAACCGCCGGCTCTACAACACGGAAAGCTCGAGCTACATCACGCTGGACAACCTCGCCGAGATGGTCCGTAAGGACCGCGACTTCATCGTCTATGACGCCAAGTCCGGCGATGACATCACCCGCACAGTGCTTACCCAGATCATCGTCGAGGAGGAAGGCAAGGGCAATGCTCTGCTGCCGACCAATTTTCTGCGCCAGCTCATCGGCGTGTATGGCAGCAACGTGCCCAACATGGTGCCCAAATACCTGGAGCAGGCGATGGCGAATTTCGCCCGGCAGCAGGAGAATGTGCGCGAGACCGTGAGCAAGACGATCGGGCCGTTTTTGCCGCCCGGTATTGAGGAGGTCGGCCGCAAGAACATGGCGATGATGGAGCGGGCGATGACGCTGTTCGCGCCGTTTTATCCGGCGGAGATGAAGGCGGAGCCGCAGGTGGCGCAGGACGACCAGGAATACCGTGAAGAGATCGCCGCATTGCGCGCCGAGGTGGAGCGGCTGCAGCATGAGCTGGCGGCGGTGAAGCCAAAAGCCAAATAGCAGGCCAGCCCGCAAAATCAGCGCTGGAATGGACGGGCTCGGGGGCTTGGGCTAGAGACGCAGCATGAGACAAATCCGTTCCCTGGCTCTGGGGCTTGCCCTGACCGTTGCCGCGACCCCTGCTTTTGCACAATTATCGCCTGGCGGCGGCATGGGAGGCGGTATGGGCAGCGCCACGGGCGGCGGGCCGGCGCCTCAGCCGCAAACCCCCGCCCCGGATATCGCCCCGCCCGCTTTGCCGGGGGCCGGCATCCCCGCGCCCATGGCAACCGGCCCGGTGGTCGCGAAGCCCAATTCCGGCGACCCCACCACCGATCTGTTCAACGCCATCGTTAAAGGCGATGACAGCGCGGCGCAGGATGCGCTGGGCCGCGGCGCCAATCTCAACGCGCAGAACCAGTTCGGCGAGACACCGCTCGATGAGTCGATCGCGCTCGATCGCACCAGCATCACTTTCCTGCTCCTGCAGACGCGCAACGAGCTGGCGGCGCAGGGTGGCCCGGCCGAGCCGCTCGGTGCGCCCTGGATGCTGACCCCCACGCCGGCTCCGGCGGCGCCCGCGCACGGCAAGACCAGCCATAAGCCGGCACATGCCACGCGCGCCGTTCCGCTCTCGGCGCCCGCCAGCCCGCGCGTGTCGCTGCCCGCCGAGAGCGGAACGCCTGATGCGCAGGCCGGGTTTCTCGGGTTTGGTCCTCAAAAACAATAGGCTGTAGGCAGCAGGCCCGCAGCTCACCTTTCCGCCGGCGTCCAGCGTGAAATCTCGATCTCACCCTGGCGCACCGGCGGTGGTTTAGGCCGTGCCCCGCCCTGGGAGCGCCAGCGCTGCATCTTCCACACATAGGCCAGCACCTCGGCGCAGGCGCGGTACAGCGCCACGGGGACATGCTCGCCCGGCTCGACATGGCGGTATACCGCGCGGGCCAGCGGTGGCGCCTCGACAATGGGTATGCCCAGCCCGCGCCCTTTGGCGATGATCTCCCCGGCGACCAGCCCCACCCCTTTGGCGAGCAGCATCGGCGCGGTGTCGGCGCCACGGCTGTAGCGTATGGCGCAGGCATAATGCGTCGGGTTGGTGACGATGACGGAGGCTTCCGGAATTTTGCTCATCTGCCGGGCGCGGGCCATTTTGCGCGCCAGCCCGCGCTGGCGCGATTTGACATGCGGGTTGCCGGCGCTGTCCTTCATCTCCTCGCGGATTTCATGGTCCGACATCCGCAGTTTTTGCCGGTGCAGCCAGAATTGCAGCCCGGCATCGCCGCCCGCCAGCACCACCAGCACCAGGCATATGGCGGTGATGACCTGCAGCGTGAGCCCGATGACCGGGCCGAAACCAGGATGCGGCAGACGCGCCAGGGCGACGAAGCTGGCCTCGCGCGACCAGATCGCATAGGCGCCCACCCCGCCGATGGCCGCGAATTTCAGCAGCGCCTTGCCGGTTTCGGAAAATCCGGATTTGGAGAACACCTGCCCCAGCCCGGCCTGCGGCATGAGTTTCGAGAAATCCAGCCTGAGCAAGGAGAGCGAGAACACGAAGCCGCCCGTGAGCAGGGTGGCGCCCGTTGAAATGGCGGCGACCAGCGCCAGCAGCGGCCATAAGGCGGCGATGACCGCCATCCCCCAGCCCATGCCGGATGCCACGGGCGCGGTGCCGGCATTGGCGAGCATGGTGGCAAAATAACCCAGTAGCCTGGTGCCGATGCCGGCGGCGGCACTGAGGGCGAATAATGTCGTCAGCACCACCGCGGCGGCTTTCGGCAACTCGCCCGAACGGCCGACATCGCCGCGCTGCGCCGCGTCATGCAGGCGGCGCTCGGTGGGGGCGTGTTTTTTATCGCCGCTAGAGTCCGCCATGAGGCACCAGGCCGGCCAGCGCGTCCATACCGACAGAAGTGAGATACTGCGCGGCGGGACCAATGGCGGGCAGGCTTGCCAGCAGCACCCATAGCCCGGCCAGGATGAGCAACGGAAAGCCGATGCTGAGCAGGTTGAGGCTGGGGGCGAACACGGTGGCGAGCCCAACCGTGAAATTCACCGCCAGCGACACCGCCATGACCGGCAATGCCAGGGCCACGGCGGCACTGAACAATGTGGCGCCGAGCGAGGTGAGTTCCACCCAGGAGCTCAACGGGGCGA
>JAKBAV010000005.1:70902-80948 GCA_021826225.1 Pseudomonadota bacterium
GTGGCGAGCCCAACCGTGAAATTCACCGCCAGCGACACCGCCATGACCGGCAATGCCAGGGCCACGGCGGCACTGAACAATGTGGCGCCGAGCGAGGTGAGTTCCACCCAGGAGCTCAACGGGGCGACGCCGATGCCGTGATCGAACGAATGCGCCAGGGCCGCGAAAATCCAGACCGGCCCGCCCGCCGCCATGAAGCCGAGCAGCCCGGCCCAGATCATGATGTCATACGGTACCGGCGTGGCGCCGGCGGACTGGCGGAATTGCAGCTCGGCGAAAGAGAGCCCCATGGCGAGCCCGGCAATCTCGCCGGCGCTGGAGATGGCGGCGATGACGATCTGCATGGTCATGCCCATCAGCGCGCCATAGGCGATCTGTGTGAGCCCGGCATAGATGGCGGCGGGCGGGCTGGCAGGGAAGGCGGGCAGGTCGGGTAGCCAGAGTGCCAGAGCCGCTGCCAGAGCGGCCGCGAGAAGCGCCTTAACCTGGCCGGGGATGAGCGGCGAGCTGTAAAGCGGGGCGGTGAGGAACAGCCCGGTGATGCGCAGAAACGGCCACAGGAAATGCCCAAACCAGAGCAGCACCACGGCCTCGCGCAATACCGGGGGCTGGCTCAGTACCATGACTGGTGCACGAGATAGGGCGCGCGCGCGATGAACAATGCCGCCAGCCGCTCGAAGCCCGAGAGCAGCCCGAAGCCGCCGGTCAGCCCGATCAGGATCATGGCGATGGTTTTCGGCAGCAGCGCGAAGGTGGCATCCTCGATCTGCAGTGCGGCCTGGATGAAGGAGGTGGCGAACCCGACAACCAGCAGCAGCGCGATGATGGGGGTGAGAAGCGCCAGCTCGGTGCCGAAGGCGATATGCAGCAGCGTGAGATAAAGCGGCATGGCCTATCCGCTCTGGGCGAAGCTGTTCGCCAGCGTGCCGAGCACGAGCACCCAGCCATGAATGGAGACGAACATCAGCAGTTTGAGCGGCAGCGAGATGAGCGTGGGCGAAACCATGATCATGCCGAGCGACATCAGGATGGAGGCGACGGCGAGGTCGATCAGCACGAAGGGGATGTAGATGAGAAACGAAATCTGGAAGGCCGTTTCAAGCTCCGATGTCGCGAAGGCCGGCACCAGCACGGTCAGCGGCACATCCTGCGGCGTGGCGTAATGGCCGCCGCTCAGATCGACGAACAGATGCATCGGCGCTTTGCGCGTCTGTGCCAGCATGAAGTTCTGCTCCGGCGGCCCGGCGGCGGCGAGGGCCTGGGAAAAGCTGATCTGCCCTGCGAGATACGGGTTGAGCGCCTTGTCCTGCTCCTGGTGCACGACATCGCGCATCACGAACATGGTGAGGGACAGGGCGAGCGCGGTGAGGACCATGTTGGGCGGCGTGGTCTGCAGGCCCAGAGCCTGGCGCAGTACCGAGAGCACGATGATGATGCGGGTGAAGGATGTGGTGAGCAGCAGCAACCCCGGCAGGAAGGCCAGGGTGGTGATGACGAGAAGGCTCTGCACATCAACCGAATATTCCGCGCCGCCAGCGCCTGACAGCGATTTTATGAGCGTGAGGGTGGGGTCACTCATGCGCATCGAGCCTGGCGATGGAGGTTATGGTATCGCGGCTGACGCCGATGAGAAAGCGGGCGCCCCCGACCTCGGCTATGACCAAGGAATGCTGCCCGCCCAGCGCCCGGCTGGCAATGATGCCTATGGTGCCTTGCATATGCGCCCCGCCCGGCAACCTAGCGCGTAGCCGCCGGAGCAGAAATGCCGCACCCGCCAGCACCAGCAGGATGACCAGCAGTGAGGCGAGTGTGGAGGCGGCGGCCGGAATGCTGGTCCCATCCATCAATTCTGCTCGACGATATTGGTGATGTAGGCGGCGGTGAACGGGCTGGGCGGCTTGAAGCCCGCGGATTTGTCGAGGACGCCATTGGCGATGCCAAGGCAGTTCTGCGCCAGCGCGTCATGCGTGGCCGGGTCCATCAGCGATTTCGCGGTCTTGGTCATAAGCAAGGCGATGACCTGGGCGGTGATGATAGGCTGCAGGCTGGTGAAACTGGTCACCGCATCCGGCTCGGTCGTGGCGAATTGCAGGGTGATCTGCACGAAGCTCGAAGCGGGGTTGCTGCTATCCGCCGGCACGTTGACGACGAGATTATCAAGCTCGGCGAACACGATGGGCTTGGGCGGCGGTGCCACCGCCTTGGCCGGGGCACCATGGTGCAGCGAGAGATACGCCATGGTACCGCCGATGCCGCCGCCCAGCAGGACAACCGCGCCGACTGCGATGAGAATAATTTTTTTCATGGATATGCCTTAGACGGATGTAAGCAGGGATTCGAACATGGTGTGTGCTGCGGAGATCGCCTGGGCGGCGGCCTGATAGGCCTGCTGGTAGGTGGTCAGGGTTACCGCCTGCTGGTCGGTGGAAACACCCGCCACGGCCTGCAGGTTGTTGGTGGTGGTGGTCACCTGCCCGGCCGTCGCGCTGGCCAGTTGCTGGGCCGCCTGCGCGTTTGCCCCAAGCCCGGTGGAAAGCCCGATCACCGCCTGCTCCAGCGTGCCGGCGGTGCTGGTGCCGGGTGTGGTCCACAGACTCGCCAGGCGCTGCGCGTTGCTGCCGCTGGAGGCACCGCCAGGGGTGAGGCTCAGTACATCGCCCGCCACCGGCGCGCCGGAAATCGGCAATTGCCAGAATTGCCCCGCCGCCGCGCCGGCCGGATAGGCAATGGCAACATTGCCGCCATTGGCGCCCAGCGTGCCGCTGGCGATGGCGGTGCCCGGGGCGGCCGCGGTGGATACCGTATAGACGGTGGCGGAGGTGAAATTGAGTTGCAGATTCTGCCCGTAATAGCTGGCCGGCACCACGGCGGCGCCGCTGGCGGGCGTGGCTGTAACGCTATCCGCGCCGGTATTGATGGTTCCGGCATTGGTGTTGGCGGTGGCGCCGTTGCTCTGCAACGTTCCCGGCGTGCCGACATAGGGGTCGGCCGCCGCGATATCCCCCGGCGCAACGGCGGTGACCGCGATGCCGGTGGCGGCATTGGGTGCGGGGTTGAGGGTAAAACTGTCTCCGGCGGCGGGCGTGCCGCTGAAGGCCAGGGCGATGCCGGCAAAGCCCGGCGGCGTGCCGGTGACGGCGTAATTCTGGTGGCTCACCTGATTTGTGGCGGTCCAGCTCGTACCGTTATAGGCCAGGGTGAAGGGCCCGCCATCAGTTGGCAGGGCCGCCGCATTGGCGATCTGCGCGGTGATGCCGGCGGTGCCGGTATTGCCGGGTGCGGCGGCCACGCTGGGGCCGGGGACGTTGAACAGCGCCTGGCCGGGCGTACCGGCCGGTGTCAGCCCCTCGGCCTGCGCCGTATTCACCTGTGTTGCGAAAATTACGCCCAGCGTGCTGAGACTTTGCAAGGCGGCGGTGCCGGACTGGATGGTGCCGATGGCCCCGCCAATGGCACCATCGGCATTGCCCAGGCTGGCCGGGGTGGCATTATTGCCGGCGGTGACGGCAGGCGGATTGGCGGCTGCCTTCAGTGCCTGGGCGCCGCTCTGGTCGAGCAGCACGGTGCCGCCTGTGGTGACGATAACGGAACCATTTTCCTGCGGCAGCACGCTCACGGGCAGTAATTGCGATAATGAATTGAGCGCGGCCTGCTGCTGGTCGAGCAGGCTCGGCTGATTTGGCGCCTGCACCAGACTTTTATTAATGGTAGCAAGCTGGCTCAGCAGATTGTTGGCCGAGGTCACGCTCTGCGTCAGCGTCGTGCTGGCGCCGGTTATGCTGTCATTGATCACGCCGGCGGCGCTGCGGAAGGAGCTTGTCACGGTCTGCGCGTCGGCCAGTACGGTCTGGCGCTGGGCGCTGCTTGTGGGGTTGGCGGCGAGCCCGCTTATATCCTGGAAGAACTGGTTTATGGCGGTCTGGATATTGCCATTATTGGTCAGCGCGTTGGAGATATTGGTGAGCGCGGTGGATTGCGCCGAGGCGGCGGCGTTGGCGGCGTTGGCATTGCGTAATTGCGCGGCGGCGAAGCCGGTGGCGGCACGGCTGATCTGGGCCGCCTGTACCCCGGTGCCGGGTTTTCCCGGGGCGCCCACGGCGGTGGTCGCGTTCACGGTTTCCGCCGCGTAGCCATTCGTTGTGGCATTGGCGAGATTGTTGGAAACCGTGGTGATGCCGGCCTCGAAGAGTTGCAGCCCGGAAAGGGCCGTGTTGATCGCATTGGCAATGCCGCTCATGGTGTACCTCCTGGGCTGACCTGCGAGGAGATGTCGCCCACGGCCCGCAGGACCTGCGCCATGAGCGGTGATTGCGCGATGTTGACGATTTTTGCCGCATAATTCTGATCCGTGGCATAGCCGCCGGCCTGCAGCGCCTGGGCAAACCCCGCCACCGTGCTCTGGCCGGCGGCACTCTGATAACCCGACTGGATGAGCCCGATATAATCGTTGAAGGCATCGCCCAGGCTGGCGAAATTGCGAAAGCTCGCGCTTTGCGGGATGAGCACGCCGTCCACCACCTCATGCGTCGCTCGGTTGCTGCCCGCCTCGCCATCCACGGCCTTGATGCCGAACAGATTATGCCCAGGTGCTGCCCCGCCCCAGCCGGTTTCCAGCGCGGTCTGTGCCAGTACGGCCACGGCGGGCACGCCCAGTGTCTGCGCGGCTTTGGTGATCTGCGGCCAGATGGTTCTGGCAAAGGACTTGGCCTGGGCGACGAGATCGGGCGATGCTGCCACCGCCGGGGCATCCAATGGCTGGATCTCGACCGGCGCGAGGGAAGCGATGGCGGGCATGGTCTGCCCCGGTTTCGTAATGGCTTGCGGGGCGGCTGGTGCTGGTGCCGGTGGCGCGGCTGAGGGCGTTGCGGATGATGTTGCGGCGCCGCCGAGCTGGCGTGTGGTGGCGCCGAGCAGCCCGGCATCGTATTTGCCGAAATCATTCTGTGCCAGGTTCCACAGGAACATGCTCTGGAAATCAGAGCCACCCGTGCCGAGCGAATCGCCGCTCAGCCCGTTCGCGTTCATCGCGCTCAGCATCTGGTACCACAGCATGCCGGCCATATGCTGCACCGTGGTGCTGAGCCCCGGCTTTTCGGCGGGCTGGCGTGGCGCTGTTACGGTGGCGATCATCAGATGACCTTGATCGTGCCGTTGATGGCACCGGCCTGTTTCAGCGCCTCTATGATGGCGATGAGGTCTGAAGGTGTCGCCCCCACCGCATTCAGCGCCGCCGCGACATCCTGCAGGGTGGCGGCATGCGGCAGGGCGATGACCTGCGCCTTGCCTTGCTTGGCGTTGACCACGGTGTTCTGCACGCCAACGGTCGTGCCATTGCTGAACGGCCCGGGCTGGCTCACCTGATTCTGCGTCTGGATATTCACCGTGAGGTCGCCATGGCTCACCACGGCGGGCCCGAGCGTAACCCCCGCATTCATCACGATGGTGCCGCTCTGCGCATCCACGATGATGGTGGGGGGTTCCTGCGGCGGGGTGATGGGCAGGGCCAGTATGTTGGACATGAAGCGCATCGGGTCCTCGCCATTGGCGGCGAGATCGACCTCGCCCGGCGATATGGCGCTGGCGGGGTGGTTGCCATAGGCGGCGTTGATGACATCGGTGATCTGCTGCGCGGTCTGGTAGCTCGGCGTATTCACCAGCAAGGCTGAATTGCCGTTGATGTTGAAGGCCGCCGGAATGGAGTCGGCGAGAATGGCACCGCCCGGCAATGCGCCGACCGTCGGCACATTCACCGTGGTGGAATTGCCACCGGCGCTGGAGGCGAAGCCGCTGACCAGAAGCGGCCCCTGCGCCTGGGCATAGACCGTGCCGTTGCCGCCGCGCAAAGGAGTTGGCAGCAGCACCCCGCCCGCCAGCGAGGCGGCATTGCCGACCGCGGATACCGTGACATCGACACGCTGACCGGCATGGGCAAAGGCGGGCACCTCCGCCGTGATCATCACGGAAGCGACATCGTTGGGCTGCATCGTGGTCACGTTGGGCAGTGCTATGCCCATGTTGCGCAGCATGTTGAGGATGGATTGTTGCGTGTACGGCACCTGCGTCGTCTGGTCGCCCGTGCCCGGCAGGCCGACGACCAGGCCATAGCCGTAAAGCTGGTTGCTCGGCGCGCCGGCCACGGTTACAAGCTGGCCGATTGTGGTGGTATCGGCCCGCGCGGCCCCAGCCAGCCCGGCGGCCAGAAAGCTGCGCATGATGTAGTGCAAAAATGCCATCAGAATGGGGAAACCTTGTTGAGGATCTGGTCCAGCCAGGGCACCTGATGCGCGCCGTTCACCGGCCCGGTGCCGACATATTGCACATTCATATCGGCTACCTGATTTGAACTGATGGTGGTATTGGCGGCGATATCATCGGGGCTGGCATAGCCAGTAACCACAATCGAAACGACATTGCCGTTGATGTTGACATTGGTGCGCCCAGCCAGAGCCAGCGTGCCATGGGCATCGACATGGGTGATCACCGCTTCCACCTGGCCCGAGATGTTGTTGGCGGCGATGGCCGAGCCCGTGCCGGCATATTCCTGATCCGAGTTCGCGCCGATACTGGGCGAGAGGCTCCCGCCATTGATATGCCCGAAGCTCATCGGCACACCCATGAAGCTGGTCATGGAATCGTTGATCGTGCCGGTCCGCTTCAGCGCTGCGGCATCGGTGTTGTTGGCCACGCTGCTCGTTACAATATCGATGGTCACAAGGTCGCCCGGCCGCCAGTCCCGCCTGGGCTCATAGAGCGAGCCGGAATTGGAAGCGAGAAACACCGAGCCTCCCGCTTCCTGTTGCGAGGGCTGCACGTCCACCGGAAATGCCGCCGGTTGCACCAAGGCTGCGGGTGGGGGCGCCTTGGTCGCGCAGGCGGCGAGCAGCAGCATGGCGAGGAGAGCCGGGAACCTCATGCGCCGGCGGCGGCCTGGGCCAGATAGTTGAGCTGATTATCGATGGCGCTCGCAGCCTGCGTGCCGAGCTGGTAGGCGCGCTCGGCCGAGATCATATTGACCATCGCCTGCACGACATCGACATTCGATGATTCGAGATAGCTCTGATTGACCGAGCCGAGCCCGTTGCTCTGCGGCGCCCCGGCCACGGAGGAGCCCGAGGATGTCGTCGAGGCGTATAAATTCCCGCCCAGCGGCTGCAGCCCTTGCGGATTGACGAAACTCGCAAGCTGGATCTGCCCGACCTGCGTGGCGCTGGAAGACCCCGGCAGGGTGATGGAGACCGTGCCATCCGTGCCGATGGTCACGGATGTCGCATTCGCCGGTATCGTAACATTCGGTAATACCTGATAGCCTGATGAGGTGACCATTTGCCCGGATGAGTTCAGCTGGAACGCGCCATCACGCGTGTAGGCGGTTTGCCCGGAAGGCAGCAGAACCTGGAAATAGCCATTGCCGTTTATGGCCAGATCCAGCGGGTTGCCCGTGCTGGTCAGCGTGCCCTGGGTCAGCGTGTCCTTGATCGAGGCCACCTTCACCCCCGTGCCAAGCTCCAGGCCGGAAGGGTATACGGTCTGCCCGGTGGAATTCGCACCGGGCTGAATACCGTCCTGGTACAGCAGGGTCTGAAATTCCGGCGTCTCCGATTTGAAGCCGGTGGTGTTCACGTTGGAGAGATTGTCGGCAATCGTGTTCATCATCGTCTGGCTTGCCGCCAGTCCGGTCGCAATCGTATCAAGTGCCAGGTTCATTGTTTTGCTCCGTGGTAAAATGCGCCGCGCCTGCCTGTGCTCGTGTTGTCGAAGCCTTGCATCCTGGGGTCATCCCTGCGCCACCAGCGTGTTCAGAACCTGCGAGGATGCGCCCTGATTTTTCAACATATCGGTCTGCAATTGGTAGGACCGGCTGTCATCGATCATCTCCACCATGCTCTGGGTCGGATCGACATTACTGTCATTGAGATAGCCCTGGTGCAGCGCGCCATCGGTGGAGGGTGCAAGCGTGGCCCCGGCCGGCGGGGCATAGAGCGTGCCGGACAGCGCGGTGAGCGTGCCGGGGGGCGTGGCCATGAGCGCGATCTGGCCATAGCTCTGCGCCGGCCCGGCGGGGTTGGCCGACGCCACGCCGGACACCGTGCCATCCGAGCCGATTTCGAGCTTCGCCAGCGGCGGCAGGCTGATCGGCTGGCCGCCAGTCCCGAGGATCGGGTTTCCCGCCGAATCCGTAAGAATTCCCGCCGCAGATACTGAAAGCGATCCATCGCGCGTCAACGCATTGCCATTCGCCGTCTGCACCTGGAGCCAAGCATTGCCGGAAAGGGCCACGTTCATCGGGTCGCCGGTATGGTTCGGCGGTCCTTGGGTGAGGTCCGGACCGGCATTGAGCGCGGTTGCATCCGCACCGGCCGGGGCATTGCTGCCCTGGTAGAAATCGGCCTGGGTCATGGCCTGCACCGCAGCATAGCCGGGCGTTTGTGCATTGGCGAGATTGCTCGCCACCGCCTGCATCCTCGCCATGATGGATTGCAGCCCGGCCATGCCGGTATAGAGGGAATCGGTTTGCATCAGAGTTGCGACAGCCGGGTGCTGTCCTGCTGTTCCGTCTGGATAACGGAGGTATTGGCCTGGTAGGCCTGCTGATACTGGATTAGCGACACGAGCAGCGACGAGGTCGAGGCATTCGAAGCTTCGAGGTAACCGCCCGTGAGCGTCCCCGCCAGGCCGCTCCCGGGGGTGTTCACCACGGCTTGGCCGGAGGTCGAGGTAGCGCTGTAGAGATTTCCCGTTACCGGTGTCAGCCCCTCCGGGTTGAGGAAGTTCGCCAAGGCCAGGGTGCCTGCGCTTACCGTCTGGCCGTTGGAATAAGTCGAAACGATTTTTCCGGCGCTATCGATGCTCGTTCCGCTGTAACTGCCCGGCGCGTAACCATCATTCGTCAGCCCGGCGACGGCAAAATTCTGCGCCGCCAGCGTGGTGCCGCTGAAATTCATGGCGATATTTGAGTTCGCCGCGCCGTTGCCCCAGGATACCGCCAGCGTGGAAGTTCCGCCGGAGGTAAGAACACCCGAGGTGTTGAAGCCAAGGGTCGTCACCGGCGTTGGCCCGCCTACCGCCGCGCCGGAGGCCAGTTGCGGCTGCGCGTAAACCGTCCAGCTCGGCGTGGCACCTGGCGCCGGCGTGTTCTGCGCCAGATAGAGCTGAATGCGATTGGCATTGCCCAGTGAATCATAGGTGACGACAGAGGTCGTTTCACTGTAACTCGCGGGATTGGTGGGAGAGAAAGTGGTGGTGGAAGGGATTTGCGCATCGGCGGAGTTCAGGCTCAGCGTCATGCCCAGGCTGGCGGTCGCATTGGCCGGTACTGCGCCGGTGTTGATGGTGATGGGCCCGAGTGTGCCGCCCGCACCGCCACCCGCTGTCGCCGCATAGCCCATAACAGGCGCGTTGTTCAGGGTCTCCAACTGGCCGGTGGGGCTGAGCTGAAACGCGCCGTCCCGCGTATATTGCTGCGTGCCGTTGGAGCTGACCAGAAAATAGCCGTTGCCCTGAATCGCGGCATCAAGCGGGTTGCCCGTGGCGGTGAGATTGCCCTGCGTCAGGTCGGATGAAATCGCCTCCGTCGTCGCGCCGATGCCGGGCACGTTATGGGCATTGGATGGATACATGTTCTCGAACAATGCCGTCTGGCTCTTGAACGCCGTAGTGCTGGCATTGGCGAGATCGTTCGATACGGTGTTGAGGCCGGTTTGCGCGCCCAACAGGCCAGACAGTGCGGTTTGAAGAGACATTCAGGATACTCCAAGAACGGTTTGGACGGAGGAAATCGGCAGCGGCGTGGCTGAGCCGGCGACGTTGAGCGTGGGCGTGCCACCGGAGACGTTGACGCCCTGGACCGTGTAGACGCTGTATGGCGTCACGCTCACAGGTGCGCCCGTCGCATCTGTGGCCGTTACGTTATAGCTGTAGGATGTTCCGGCCGTGCCGCCGGGCCAGGTGAAGCTTTGTTGCCCGGGCGCCAGGGGACCGAGTGCGAGTGTGTGGGCCACGCTGCCGTCCTGGTTGAGAATCGTGACATCCGTGTTCGCGGAGGCCGC